>JAADHL010000320.1 GCA_013151875.1 Deltaproteobacteria bacterium | reverse complement strand
ACCTGTTTCACAACAACGGCGACGGGACTTTCACGGACGTGACCGCGGCGGTCGGCATGCCTGTCGCGTCGCCGGGCGGATACCACGGGCGCGGCGTATGCGCGGCCGACTTCGACCTGGACGGCGATCCTGACATCTACGTGGGAAACTACAGGCTGAATCCCAACCAATTGTGGAGAAACAATGGCGGAATGTCCGGGTTCACCGAGGTGTCCGCCGGCGCCGGGGTCAAGGGCAACTGGGCCCAGGGTTCCTACGGCCACACCATCGGGCCCAGTTTTGGGGACCTCGACAATGATGGTCTGTTCGACCTGGTCGTCCCCAACCTGGCGCACCCGCGATTCATTGCGTTTTCGGACCCCACCATGGTTTACATGAACAACGGCGACGGCTCCTTTACTGGTTTCAAGACCCCTGAAAAGGGGATCGTCTATGACGAAACGCATTCAGGATCGACCTTGTTCGACGCTGACAACGACGGCGATCTGGACCTGTTTTTGACCGCTGTCTACGAAGGCAGGAGGTCGTACCTGTACGCAAACGACGGCTCGGGGACGTTTACGGACGCCACGTACGAATCGGGGATCCGACAGTACAACGGTTGGGGTTGCGCGGCCGCCGACGTGGACGATGACGGTGACCTGGACCTCGTGTCAAAGGGGCTATATATCAACGGCTCGCAGGGGGGACATTATCTCAAGGTCAGGCTGACTGGAGGCGCAACCCCCGGGGCGGCCGCCGGGATGTCCAACAGGGATGCCATCGGAGCGTGGGTCGAGGCAATTACGCAAGGGGTCAAGCGCGTGCGGCAGGTCGAGGGCGGCAAGGGGACCGGTTGCCAGAACAGCCGGGTCCTGCACTTCGGCCTGGGCGCCGCGGACACAGTGGATTCCCTCGTGGTTCACTGGCCGTCCGGCAAGACCTCGGAACTGACCCAGGTGGCCGCGGATCAGCTGGTCGAGATTGCCGAAAAATAGGGGAAAAAGCGGGGTCAGACCCCTTTGTGTTACAATGTCCTTGGGAGCCCTGCGGGATTCCCAGGGGGTGACAATATGGTTGAATCCCTGGCGTAGAAACCCGGGAACCGTCTCTGTCCGTGGTGTGCCAGCCCGGAGATTTCCGGGACGCCTGAAACGGTTATAACGGTGCCCACCTGTAGAGGCAAGGGTTTCGCCCGTCGCCCTCTGCCGATTCCTTCGGGGCTTCCGTATATCCCCTGGACCACCGTCTGCTTAGTGATTCAACGACTGCCGCGGAAAAAAGGTACGAAATCCGAAATGGTTACAATGAATAGTCCGGAGTCTGGATCGTCGATGGTCCTGGGTTGCACACGCAGGGAGTCCGTCATGACGAGGTTCATCAGCGTATTGGCTGTTGCGGCGATTTTGCCGGCCGCGTCCATCGCCACTGCCAACGGGAAGGTCGGCAAGGACTGCGCCTTCAAAGGCATGAAGCTGTGGGGAAAGATCCAGCTTGTAGAGCACTTCCCCGATCTGAAGGTGCAGGTGGTCGAGCACTTTCCGGACCTTAAGGTGAAACAGGTGGAAAACTTCCCGGACAAATGCGGCAAATGGAAAATCGTCGAGCATTTCCCAGACCTGAAGGTCCAGATCGTGGAGCATTTCGGGGACATCAAGATAAAGTTCGTCGAGCACTTTCCCGGTATACCATGATGTTGCTTGGAGGGCTCGGCCGGGTTAGAAACGGAAGGCGGCGGCGAACGTCAGCGAACGGGCGTCGGCACCGTGACCCAGCAGGTCCCCGAAAGTGAACGCGACGCCCAGGTCCACGGTAGGAAGCGGATTGCCACCCACCAGCAGGCCAAGGGGGATCCGGGCGTCGCCGTGCGGCGAACTCACCCCGTACCTGAATCCCACGAAAGCCTCCATGTAGAATTCGTGAATGGGGCTCACCGTGATGCCTATGTCCGTGAACGACTGGATGGTTGGACCGCCCTTCACGAAATAGAACTCCATGTCTTCCCGCAATGATATGGACAGGACATCTTCCACCAGAGGCAGGTTGATCGGAATGCCCAGGCGCATGCCGATGCGTCTGTCGGCCAGGTCCTCACCCGGGACCAGTATACCCAGTTCAACGCCCATGAAGGGCAGAAAACCGTAGGTGACGTAGACCTCGCCGCCTCCTATTTCGGCGTTGTTGGTTACGTGTCCTTTTGTGTCCCGGACACGCTCGAAATTGATCGCGTTCAGCGCCAGCCCAATCTCGACGTCGTCGGTAATGCCGTAGGCCGTGGTGAAACCGGTGTGCCGCTTGTGCTCGTACCCGGTTAGGGAGATGCCTGGGTATGCCCCGGGCCTGGCGTCGCGGTCCAGTGCGATGAACCCGTCCGGTATGCCCTGTCCGATCGACCAGGCGTCCGCGGCCCCGCCCGCGTTCAGACCCATGGTGAATTCCAGGCCGATCTCGGTTACGCCCTGGTCCAGTGTGATTCCCCTTCTTGCGCGCGGCACCGTTTCCGCAAATACCGCGGTGGAAAAGAGCAGAACCAGGGCCCCGGCCATCAGTTGTTTGAGCTTCTCCATTTAATACTCCTGCCTGCGAATGACGCCGGTAGCATACCGCAATTCCAATCGGGACGAATTCCGGCACGAATTCAGGAATGCCGCGTCACAGCCTTGCCAGTGATCGGGCGGTCGCCGATCTCACTGGACCCCAGTTGCCGAGGCGCGCGGCCGTGTCCAGCAGCGCAGTACCTCGTCTGGTAAAAAGGTCCGCGGCTTTGAAGCGACGACCGAACGCCTTTCGCAGAGATTTTGTATAGAAGGTGGAAGTAGTTGAAGGGGACCACCCGTTTTCATCGCCGTTACGGATGGCATGTGCCGCCAGCAGGCCGCTGTCGAGGGCGTAGGAGATTCCCTCCCCAGTCGCGATGTTGGTAAGGCGGTTGGCCTCACCCGCAATCAGCACGCCTGGAGGGGCTTCCTGGTCTATTGCGACGGTGGTGGAGATTGGGTGCCCTCGCCAACGCCCGATTTGCGAGGCATCGGCCAGACGTTTTCCATAGTGTTTGTCCAGGAATTCCTGAAACACGTCCCGGATGGAACGCCCCTGAAGCCGCGTGGCGAACAGGCAGATGCCTATGTTGACCCGGTGAGGCGATTCTGGAAAGAGCCATCCGTAATGGGGCGAAAAAGCCGGGTCGTACACCATCTCGAGGATGTGCGGGGTGAATGGGACGTGTTCAAACCACGTCATGCAGGTATGGATCAAACGTTTTGGACGGCTGTCGCGGACCAGTCGAGACGTAGCCCCGTTGGCAATCACCGTCCAGCGCGCCCTGACCTCGTCGCCGCTTTCAAGGAGCACGCCGACGGCTCGGCCATCCTCCAAGACAAGGTTGCTGACCCGCGAACAGAACATGAGGTCGGCCCCCTCACGCTCGGCCGAGCCTGCCAGCATGGTGTCGAAACGGGTTCTG
>JAADHL010000326.1 GCA_013151875.1 Deltaproteobacteria bacterium | reverse complement strand
TAGATTTTTCACATGGCTGAACCAGCGGGCATCAAAGGGATGGTCGATATTCCCGGCGACAAGTCCATCAGCCACCGCGCGGTGATGCTGGCGTCCCTGGCGCGCGGGACCAGCCGCATCCGCGGTTTTTTGAGGTCCGGGGATACCCTGGCCACGGTCGCCATGATGCGGTCTCTGGGCGTCGCGATCCATGAGGTCGGACCCTCTGAGTTGCGCATCGAGGGCGTGGGCCTTGCTGGTCTGTCCCGTCCCGACGCCGTGATCGACGCGGGAAACTCGGGAACCACCATGCGCATAGGCGCCGGACTGCTGGCGGGCCAGGCGTTTTCATCGACCATTACCGGAGATCGCTATCTGCTCCGTCGCCCCATGGCGCGTGTCATCAAGCCGCTGCGTTTGATGGGCGCAAGCGTGAAGGGGCGCGAGAAAGACACCCTGCCGCCGTTGAATATCAGCGGAGGAGGGCTCAAGGGAATCAGGTATCCGACCCCTGTGGCCTCCGCCCAGGTCAAGTCCGCGATCCTGGTCGCCGGTATGTTCGCCGAAGGAACCACCACCGTGGTCGAACCCATGCCGACCCGGGATCATACGGAGAGGATGCTGAGGTCCATGGGTGTCGATGTCGTCACTGACGGGAGGGAGGTAGCGCTTCATCCACCGGGCAGCCTTGCTCCGCTGGACATGGAGGTGCCGGCCGACTTCTCAGCGGCGGCTTTCTTTATTGTGCTGGCGGCAGCGGCGCATGGGACGGAGGTTTCATTGCCGGGCGTGGGGATCAATGGGACGCGGACGGGACTGTTGACCGTGATGCGCAGGATGGGGGCGGACGTGCGCCTGGATTCCCGGCGGGACATCGGCGGCGAGCCCGTGGCGGACCTCGGTCTGAGGGGCAGGGGCCTTTCGGGAACTGAAATCACGGCGGACGAAATACCGTCCATGATCGACGAAGTGCCCGCCTTCTGCGTTGCGGCCGCCATGGCCCATGGACGCAGCGAAGTGCGTGGAGCCTCGGAGTTGAGGACAAAGGAGTCCGACCGAATCAGTTCCATGATTGATGCACTGGCGGAACTGGGGGTGAACTGCGGAGAATACCCGGACGGCCTGTGGATCGAGGGTCCCTCAGTCATTCGTCCGGGACGCAGGGTGGATACGAGAGGCGATCACAGGGTGGCCATGGCGTTCATGGTCCTTTCCACCGCTACTGGGGTCCCAATCGAGCTTTCGGACACAGCCTGCATCGAGACGTCCTTTCCCGGGTTCATGGACCTGCTTGCCGACATCGCGCCTCCTCGGTTAACCTCCCTGCCGTGATTGAGCTGATAAACGTCTCCAAGTCCTTCGGAGCGCAGAAGCTGTTCAAGGGCGTGAACCTGCGGATCGGCCCCAGGGATCGGACCGCGCTGGTGGGACCAAACGGGGCCGGCAAGACCACGCTCTTTCGTATCATCCTGGGCCGGATGTCGCCGGACTCGGGACGGCTCGAATTCAGGAAGGGACTCAGAATCGGCTACCTCCCGCAGGAGATATACCCGAGTCTGGCGCAGGACCTCTCCATTCAGGAATACTGCGTGCGCGAGGCCAGGGGCGTTGGCCCTCTTCTGGACGAGCGGGCCGACCTCCTGGACCGTCTGGAGAGGGGCGAAACGGATGAAAAAACCGTCAACAGGCTTGCCGATGTCGAGGATTTCCTGGCTGCCCGTGGCGCCGACGGGTTGCCGGGCGAGGCCGCGGCGGTCCTGGTGGGGCTGGGTTTCGGGGACGAGGACCTTGGTCGCCCGCTGTCCGGGATGTCGGGCGGCCTCTTGATGCGCGTCGAGCTGGCCAGGCTGCTGCTGGACCAGCCGGACCTCCTGATACTGGATGAGCCGATCAATCATCTGGACCTGGAAGGGATAATCTGGTTCGAGGGATACCTGAAGGCGTTCAAGGGCGCGGTTCTGATAGTGGCCCACGACAGGGAGTTCCTGAACCGGACGGCGGACCGCATAGTTGAGGTTTCGAAAGGCGGCGCGGTGGACCTGGGCGGCGATCCCCGGCTTCCGGTCTACGACAGATACATCGAAGAGCGCGCCAAGGCGATGAAACTGGCCCGCAGGCACTACGAAGAGCAGCAGGCCCGGATAAAGGAAATAAACGAGTTCATCGTAAAGAACCGGGTCCGCAAGGACCGCGCGCAGGTGGTCCAGTCCAGGATGCGGGCGCTGGAAAAGATGGAACTGCTGGAGCCGCCGGAAACGGATCACCAGGTGCGTTTCAAATTCAAACAACCACCCAGGGCCCCGGCGCTTGTCCTGTCCCTGGAGTCGGCATCCTATCGGTATGGCGACGTGAAGGTGTTCGAGAACCTTGACATGCGCCTGCACCGGGGCGAGAAGGTGGCGCTGGTGGGCATAAACGGGGCCGGCAAATCCACCCTGCTCCGTCTGGCAGCCGGTCTTACCCGGCCGGTCGAGGGCATGCGCAGGCTGGCCGACAACGTGGATTGCGGATACTACGCGCAGGATCAGTTCGAACTGCTGCGCCCTGACAGGACGGTACATCAGCACATGGTGGAACTGGCCGACACCTCGACCGCGCCGCTGATACGAGGGGTGCTTGGGGCCTTCCTGTTCAAAGAGGACGATATCGACAAGAAGGTCCGAACCCTGTCGGGCGGGGAAAGGGCCCGCCTGCTGCTGTCCAGGCTCCTCCTGCATCCGCACGGTCTGCTGGTGATGGACGAGCCGACCAACCACCTGGACATCGCCTCACGACAGGTCCTGGAGGACGCCCTGAATGACTACGAGGGCACCGTCCTTTTCACGACCCATGACCGCAGGTTCATGGACAGGGTTTCAACCGCGATCTTTGAACTGGACCACGGGGTGCTGACCCGTTACGAAGGAAACTACTCCTACTATGCCGCCAAAAAGGCCCAGCAGGCCGAAACCGTGCTGGCGCCCGTAAAGAGCCCACGTCAGACGGCGACCAGGCGTGACCAGGACCGGGCGCGTCGGCGAGACGAGGCGGAGCGTCGCAACCGCCTTTACCGACTGCTGAAACCGTTGAGGAAGAAAGTCAGCGGTTTCGAGGCCGAGATCGAACGGGTGGAAACCGAACTCAAGCAGGTCGAGGAGCGCCTTGTTTCGCCCGACCTGTATCAGGACATCGACAGCGCCAGGGAGGAGGGCGAAAAGGCCCGCGAACTGCGTGCGGCACTGGATGAACTGTACGAGAAATGGACCGCCGCGGCAGAGGAACTGCAGGAAGCCGAGGGGGTTGAGGAGTCGTTGTAGGGGAAGCGAAGCGGTTGACTACGTCAATCCGCGTCGTCGTCCTTGGGGGCGTCGGCGATGGCGGCCTCGGTCGTGATCATCAGTGACGAGATGCTGGCCGCGTTGGTCAGCGCCATGCGGGTCACCTTGGTCGGATCCAGGATACCGGCCTTCATGAGGTCCTCGTATTCGCCGGTC
>JAADHL010000189.1:954-4423 GCA_013151875.1 Deltaproteobacteria bacterium | reverse complement strand
GTCATCGATCAGGTGCGCACGGTGGCCGAGTCGGACGCCACGGTCCTGATACGAGGCGAGACCGGCACCGGCAAGGAGGGGCTGGCCCGCATGGTCCATGCATGGAGTCCACGCCTTGAACGACCATTCGTTGTGGTAAACCTCGGGGCGTTGCCCGATACCCTGATCGAGAGCGAGCTGTTCGGGTACGAAAAGGGGGCGTTTACCGGTGCCGACCGCCGCAGGATCGGACGATTCGAGCAGGCGGATGGCGGCACGCTGTTCCTGGACGAGGTTGGCGACGCGCCCATGTCCGTGCAGGTTCGCCTGTTGCGCGCCCTCCAGGAACAGGAGATCCAGAGGGTCGGAGGGACCGGGACGGTGCGCGTGGACGTCCGAATCGTCGCGGCCACCAACCGACCCCTGGAGCGCATGGTCGAAGAAGGGACCTTCCGATCGGATTTGTACTATAGAATCAATATCTTTCCAGTGCATCTGCCTCCCTTGCGCGAGCGCAGGGAGGATCTGCGCCCCCTGGTCAGGTATTTCCTGGCCCTGAACGCGGCGCGGATGCACCGGCAGCCTCCGCGCGTGCCCGAGGTGGCCTGGCGATCGATAGAGGCCCACGACTGGCCGGGAAACGTGCGCGAGCTGGAAAACTATGTGCAGCGTGCGATGATCCTGAGCAACGGTCCTGAACTGGTGCTGCCGGAGCCGCCGGGCGCCTGGGCGGAACCGGGCCCTGGACCTGGCGGCGGTGATGCCACGGCAGTCGGCCGGTTCGATGACGAGGTGACCCGGGTGCTGCGCGCGGCGCTGAATGCCGCGGGCGGCCGCATCTATGGCCCTGGGGGCGCGGCGGCCCTCCTGGGCCTCAAACCCACCACGCTCCAGGGCAAGCTGCGCAGGTACGGCATCAGCGGCAGGGGCCGGCCGCCTGAAAAGGCAGGGGTCAGATGATCCGGGCTATGGACCCGATCGACAGTTTCTTTTCAAGGCTGCGGGCGAAGTCGTGCACGGACGTGGAATGGGAATCCGGCATCAGGCGGCCCATGAACTCGCTGTGGGTCCTGCCCAGGCGGTAGTCGGGCTCCCGCGGGGGATGTTTGAGGTAGCGATCAACCAAGCCCACGTCCGGGGCTGCCAGCAGGGTCGTGGAGTAGTACAAAAGGCCCTTGGAGCGAAAGATGCAGGCCCCACCCACCTTGCGGTCGTCGAGAGTGAGGTCGGATGCGCCGCGTTGGCTTACGCCGGGGACGCCAGCGTCCGCAAGCCCCCGAATGAGCCATTCCGAGATCCGCCTGAACGACGCCTTTATGCCGAAAACACCGGGAAGGGGCAGCACGACGGACACGATGATGTTGCCTGGGTCCAGCACCACGGCGCAGCCCCCGCCACGCCGCCTCAGCACGGGCACGCAGTCGGACCTGATCTGGTCAAGCCGCAGTTCGACGTCGGCCTTGCCGCCCCGCCCGATCACGACTTCGACTCGATCCCAGTGATGCACGCGCATCGCGGACCTGCCGTGGTTCCTGACCGCCTCGATCAGGTCGTCGTCGCAATTCCAGGGCGATATGTCCACTTCAGTCGCCTTCATTCGACAACTTTCAGACTCATTCCTTCAGCGTCGACCAATGACTATGGATCGATACTAACGACTCCTGCCCACATGAACCGTGGTTCCCGCGGCCACCTCGGCGGCCTCCATCAGGGACTCAGACAGGGTCGGATGAGGGTGGATCGTTACCATCAGGTCCTCCAGCGTGGCACCCATCTCCAGGGCCAGAGAACCCTCCGCTATCAACTCGCTGACGTGCGGCCCAACCATGCCTACGCCCAGCAGAAGGCCCGTGTCCGGGTCCGAAATCACCTTGACCAGGCCGTCCGTGCGCCCGAGGGTCCGCGCCCTGCCCAGCGCGGCCAGGGGGAACCGACCCACGTTGATTTTTCTGCCCCTTTCTTCCGCCTCCCGCTCGGTCATGCCGGTCCAGGCGATCTCCGGGTCGGTGAACACGACCGCTGGAATCGAGCGATTGTCGAACTGTGAACTCTTGCCGGCAATGACTTCCGCGGCGACCTTGCCTTCCCGGCTGGCCTTGTGGGCCAGCATGGGGCCATGCGTGACATCGCCGATGGCGAATATGTCGGGGTCGTCGGTCATGCACGAGCCGTCGGTCAGGATCAACCCCTTGTCGTCCATTTTCACACCGGTGTTTTCCAGCCCCAGTTCGGAAGTGTTCGGGACCCTGCCCACCGCGGCCAGCACCTTTTCGTACGAACCTTCCCTTGTTTTGCCTTCGTGCTCGATAATTACCCTGAACCCGCCGTCGGCCGGCTCTACGGACGTTACGCGCGACTCTACAAGGACCTCTTCGAGGCGAGGCGTGATTTGCCCGATCATGACGTCCGCTAGGTCGTGATCAGCGCCCGCCAGCAGGCGTGGGAAGAACTCAACCACGGTTACCCGCGACCCCAGGCCCGCGTAGACCAGACCCAGTTCCAGGCCGATGTAACCGCCTCCCACCACCAGGAGAGTTTCGGGCACCAATGGCAGCTTCAGGGCATCGGCCGACGTCCAGACCGTTGGGTCCATGCCGGCCGGCAATGCCGCGACATTTGAACCGGTGGCGATGATGCATTTCTCGAACTCGACCGTGGCGCCGCCGTCTATCAGCAGGCTTCGTGGGCCGCTGAACCGGGCGCGGCCGTGCAGAACCTCGACTCCGCGGCGTTTCAGGAGGACGGTCACGCCCTGGGACAAACCGTTGACCACGCCTTCGGTCCATTGGCGCAGGGCGTCGATGTCAAAGGCCAGCCCATCGAACGTCAGTCCCAGCTTCTTTGCCTTTTTCGCGGATTCAGCCAGTTCCACGGCGCTGATCAGGGATTTGGAAGGGATGCATCCCTCCAGCAGACAGGTGCCTCCGGGGCGCTCGCGTTCCTCGATCAGGACCACATCCTTGCCCAGGTCCGCCAAACGCAGGGCCGCGACATAGCCTCCGGGGCCGCTTCCGATCACGGCGACTTCGGTTTCCTGGTTCAAGCTGCCCATGACCATGTTTGAGTCCTCTTTTTTCCTACGCGGGCTTACGCCCGCGCCGGCGCACTTGCGCCGGTTGTCCTTTACCCGGTGTTTCAACTCACGGGATTTACGCCCGCGCCGGCGCACTTGCGCCGGTTGTTTATCGCCGGCGTCAGGTTTCGAGCAGCAACAGGTTTGGGTCCGAGAGCTGCCGAACCATTTCGCTGACGAAGCGGGCGGCATCCGCGCCGTCGGCAACCCGGTGGTCGAACGCCAGGGTCAGCGGCAGGATTTCCCTTGCGACGATCTGTCCCTCTCGAACGACCGGCTTTTCCTGCACCTGCCCCATGCCCAGTATGGCGACCTCCGGATAGTTGATCGTGGGGATGATGGCCGTGCCTCCCAGCGGTCCCACGTTGGTGATCGTGAACGTGCCGCCACGCAGGTCATCGACGGAAAGGCTCCCGT
>JAADHL010000189.1:0-920 GCA_013151875.1 Deltaproteobacteria bacterium | reverse complement strand
ACGATGCTCATGGAATCCGTCCCGCGGATCACGGGCACCACCAGGCCGTGTCCCGTGTCCACGGCCACGCCGATA
Organism: Deltaproteobacteria bacterium; assembly: GCA_013151875.1. Classification (GTDB taxonomy): domain Bacteria; phylum Myxococcota_A; class UBA9042; order DTJE01; family DTJE01; genus JADDHL01. The sequence continues at coordinate 845 of JAADHL010000189.1, read as the reverse complement.
TTGAAGTAGTCCTTGTAGACGATCTCCTGGACGAACGGGTCCAGGCTGGCGTTGAAGGAGGGCGCCTTTTTCAGGCCCGCTGTGATGGCCTTGACCACGAAGGCCAGCAAAGTGAGCCTGCCGCCGGCCTGGTCGACACGACGCTCCCGCTCCTTTTTCCTGAATGCCTCCAGGTCCGTTACATCAGCCTCGTCCATGTGGGCAACGTGCGGCGCCAGTATCATGGACGTGACCATCTTGCGCGCCACCTTTCGGCGGATGGATCGCAGCTTTTTCCTGCGCACGGGACCCCACTTTTCGAAGTCCGGCATCGGCTCTATGTCCAGAAACGGTATCGTAGAGGCCGCGTGCGCCGCGTATTCCGCGATCGCGGCCGGGTCTTCGCCCAGTTGCTCGGCGGGCACGTGCTCGGGCCCAGCCGCGGCAGGGGCGACAGTTACGCCCTCCGAAAAACGCTTTACGTCCTCGACAGTGACTCTGCCTCCAGGACCGCTGCCCTGCACCGCGTTGATGTCCACGCCCAATTCCCTGGCCATGCGTCTGGTGGCCGGTGCGGCCGGCACCGGCCCCTGATGCGCAACAGGCGTCGTCACCGACGGCGCGGCGGCGGATGACGTTTCAGCGACCTCGATGGTTTCAGCAACCTCTCGGGTCCGAGCGACCTCCCGCGCCTCACCCGAGCCGTCGTCAATCACCACGATGACCTGGCCCACCAGCACGGCGTCGCCCACGGCCCCGCTTACCTCGACGACCCGACCGGCGCGCGGACTGGGGATGGTGACCGCTGCCTTGTCGGTTTCTATTTCTCCCAGTGGGTCGTCTTCCTTGACGTCGGCGCCCGCCTC
>JAADHL010000034.1 GCA_013151875.1 Deltaproteobacteria bacterium | reverse complement strand
CGGAGCAGGAGCCGGTGTCCGCGCATTCGGCCACGCAGTTGCCCGTGGGGCTCCCCGCGGTCTTATAACAACGGGAGCCGGCCGCGCACTGGAAATCATAGGTGCACTTCTCGCACTCATCCAGGCAGTCCCCGCATTCGCCGGACACCAGGTCGCAGCACTTGCCCGCGTCGCAGCCCTGGTAGGCGCACTCAACGCACTTATAGGAAACTGGAAGGCACTGGAGGCCCTCCGAACTGGCCTGGTAGCAGGTGTATCCGCTGTTGCAGTCCCCGTCGTCCGCGCACTGCCTGAGGCAGAACTTACCGCCGCCCACGGAGGTGCAGAAATACCCGTCGCCGCACTCGCTCTTGTCCGTGCAGGGGGTGCAGTCCTTGCCCTGTACCGGAGGCGTGCCGGTGTCCGTCGTGTCCGCAACCGTCTCCGGCTGGGGGTTCTCGCTGGGCTGGATCACATCCAGCGCGTCCACGGGGAACTCCTTGGCCACGCACAAGCCGCCCACGCACTCCTTGGCGGGGTCGTCGCACGGCTTGTCGGTCGAGCACTCGCGCGCGGTGCAGACCTTCTTGCCGCCGATCGGCTGGCACACGCGGCTGTCGTCACCGCAATCCTGGGAACTGCTGCATTCCCTTACAACGCAGGCTCCCCCATCACATACAAGGCCCTGCGCGCAATCCGTGTCCAGGGTACATGCCTGGCCGGAGTCGCCGCCCCCGCAGGCCGAAAACCCGGCCGCGCCCGCAGCGAACCCAAACAAGACCAGAAGCTTGAGCTTCTTCATGGCGTCCTCTCCTTCCCGAGCAAAGTCCCAAAAGTCAAACCGGAGGCATTGTAAGGGATTTACGGCAACACTTTCAAATTGTTTGTCTTGACCGGGCAAACCAAGTGTATTTGCGCTGGGACACGCCTTGCAGTATTATCCGCCGGCCTTGGTCTTCGGAGATCGGGAATCATGCTCGGCACAATGAGAGAGTACTCGCGTTCGATCATCATCTATGTCCTGTTCGGCATCATCATCGTGGTCTTCGTGTTCACCTTCAACGTATCGGGTCAAAGCTCCGGATGCGGCGGCGGTGACTCCTCGGCGCACGCCGCCCTGGTGACCATCGGCGACACCGACCTGGACATGAGTGACCTGTACATGGGGCTGGCGCTTTCGGCTGACCCGCCTCGGCCGGGTCCCAGGACCGATCCCCGGTCGTTCCAGGCCGAGCTGGTCTACAGGTCCACCCGTTTCGCGCGGCTGCGCGGCGACCCCAAATACCGGGCCTACATCCCCGACCCGACGCATGTCTCGATGATCAAGGCCCGCAAGGTCATGGACGACCTGGAAGAGACTTGGCTGGTATCCGAACTGGCCCGCGCGCAGGGCATGCGGGTCGGGCCCAAGGAGGCCCGCTCCAGAATCGTGCCCGAGTTCACCGACAGCGACGGGGTCTTCAAGAAAAAAAGGTACGGCAACTGGGTGCGCTGGGGGTTGAAAACCACGCTGGGTCGGTTCGAGGATTTCATCCGGCGCGAGATCCTGCGCGAAAAGATGATTGCCCTGATTACGGCCAACGTGACGGTCACGGATCGTGAGGCGCGCATGGCCGCCAAACTGCGCAAGGAAAAACGCGAGTACGAGTACGTAGAAATCAGTCCCGACCTTCTGGCCGAGGCCATCACGCCAAGCGCTGATGAGATCGCCGCCTTCCTGGCCGCAGACGAAGACAAGGTAAAGAAGTATTTTGAAGACCACAAGGGCGACTACCAGGTCGAGCCTGCCTTCGATTACCACGTGGCCAAATTCAGCGCGGCTTCCACGCGGATCATGGCGACGGTCAAGGACCCGGAACAGCGCAAGGCCCTGGAGTCAAGCTGGACAGGCGCCAAGGAAAAAGCAGACAAGGCCCTGGGTCGGATTGCGGGTCTGACCGGCGATCAGTTGAGGGCGGCTTTCGAGCAGATGGCCAAAGAGCTCTCGGACGACTCGAGGACGCGCGATCGCGGCGGCAGGGTGAGCGCGCCGGTGTCCCTGTCCATCATGGCGTCTCTCAACCCGGAGGTCTTTGCGGCCCTCAGCGGGTTGAAACCGGCCCAGGCATCGGGTCTGGTTAAGGCGGACGACGGCTATTACATCGTGCTCCTGGACGGCAAGATCCCGGGCAAAAAGCGTGACTTTGAACAGGTCAAGGATCGGGTCGCGGCAAGACTGATTGCGGAAGAAAAGGCGGACGAAACCGCGAAAACGGAGGCGGACACCGTGCTGGCCCTTGCCCTCAAGGACCAGACAAGGCCCTTGACCGCGGTGGCGACCGAAGCGAACGTGCCCTTTGCCCCCAAATCACCGATCAAATACAACAGCACCGGCGAGATCCCGGCCATGCCCGAAACGATCTCCGGGCTGGCCGAATGGTCCCCGACTTCCATTCCCGGCCTGGGCGATTCCGAGGAACTGGCATCGGCCCTGAAGAAATTGACCAGTGACGCCCCCGTGGCGAAGAAGGTGTTCCGGATTCCCGGGTCCAAGGCCCTTTATGTGGTACGCCTGAAGTCCGCTGTCGAGGCGGGCGAACCGGACAAAACCGAGATTGCCTCGGCCCTCGACGACCTGCTGCCCATCAAGCGCCAGGCCTACTATCGGGACTGGTACTCATCGCTGCGCAACCGCGAGGCGTCAACCGGCAGATTCGTCGAGCATGAGGCCCTGACGGCCCTCATTCAGGATGAGATCAGGAGCTTGGAAGAATCCGCGAAGCAGGCCGAAAAAGAGACCCGTAAGTAGACCCGAATCACGATACAAGAGGATAAACATGCCAGCGGTATTATCCAACGTCAGAATAGCCCCTTCCGTGTTTCGCATGATAGTCGAGGCCCCGGACGTGGCCCGCTATCGCAAGGCTGGGCAGTTCGTGATCGTGCGGCCCGCCGTCGGTGCGGAACGCATCCCGCTGACCATCGCGGACGCCGACGCTGATGCGGGCACCATCACCCTGGTCTATCAGGTCGTGGGCAAGACCACCGCTCAGATGAGCCTGATCGAGGACGGCGGGGAAATGACCGATGTCGCGGGCCCACTTGGTCGCGCCACCCATATCGAGAAGGTGGGCACCGTGGTCTGCGTGGGAGGCGGGATCGGGATAGCCCCAATCCACCCAATAGCGCAGGCGATGAAGGCCGCGGGCAATACGGTGATCGCGGTCCTGGGGGCGCGAACCAGGGACCTGTTCATAATGGAAGACGAGATGCGCCGGGCCACCGATCGCGTCGAAATAGTTACCGACGACGGGACCTACGGCGAAAAGGGCTTTGTCACCGACGCCCTCAAAAGCCTGCTTGACGACGACGATATCGAAGTGAACGAGGTGGTGGCCATCGGTCCGCCGATCATGATGAAAATGGTTTCCCTGCTGACAAAAGACTACGGCGTGCCCACCCTGGTGAGCCTGAACACCATCATGGTGGACGGCACCGGAATGTGCGGCGGTTG
>JAADHL010000236.1 GCA_013151875.1 Deltaproteobacteria bacterium | reverse complement strand
CTTGCCGACCCGCCGCGGCTCTACCCTGGCCCCGTCCTTTCCGTGGCAATCGCGGTGTCCAGGGCAATCGGGTCCGGTGGCGCGACGGAATTGAACACGCCGGTGGCGGCCACCCACGTGATCCAGAGCGAGCCCTGCCTGGGCGTCAAGACGACAGTGGCATGGTACGACTGGACCCTGGAGGTCGGCCAGGACCAGCCCTACAACGACCTCTCAAAGACGTTGGAAGTGGATTTGGACGCGTCGAAATCGCGGGCGTTTCTGATGGACGGCGGGGATCCGGGTCCCATTGACCTCGATGGAGCAGGCGCGCCCTTGGGCGGTTTTCCAAAGGTGGATGTGTCCGCTTCCGCTGACGGGGGCGCCGCCCTGACGCTTGGGAGGACGCCGCTGGTCGTCGTCACCCTGGCCGACGGCTGGCCCGCCGAGGGTCCGGATGCCGTTTCCGAGCAGGTAGCCGAGACACCCATACCCGACTCATCCGAAAACGACGTGTCGCCAGGAGGCGGCGGGGGCTGCGCCACGGGCTCGTCAGCCGGGGGGCCCTGTCCCATAGCTGCGTTGTTGTTTCTGGTGGGCGTGATCGTGTCCAGGCGGCGGGTGGCATCATGATAGTCAGACTCTACCGACGCCTGGTGAGTGATCAGTTCGCGGCAATCGACGCCATGCAGGGGCAGGACCCAGGAACGCGGCGCTCCCCAACATTCAAGACGGTCATGGCCGCCGTGTCCGTGGCCGTGCTGCTTACCCTGATGAATTTCTACGTCCTGGACGGGCGTTTTCAGACCAGCGTTTCTTCCCTGGTGACGGACCTTTTCTCACGGGTTTCCGACGAAACGCTGAGGTACAGGCTGTTGGAGTTTTCGCCCCTGTACCGCCATGTGATCTGGTCCCTGGGTTGCTTCACGCTGTACTTCGTGATTCCAGCGATCGTGGTCATCGCGGTCTATCGCGAACCCTTGAAGAACTATGGCATATCAACGCGCGGCTTCTTTCGTCACCTGCCCATCTACCTGACGTTGTTCGTGCCGGTGTTCGGCGCGGTCGTGGTGGTGTCCTTCACCCATGCGTTTCAGCATACCTACCCCTTCTATCACAATCCCCAGGGCCTGCTGGACCTCGCGATCTGGGAGTTCTTTTACTGCCTCCAGTTCTTTGCCCTGGAGTTCTTTTTCCGGGGGTTCATGATCCATTCGATGAAGCACCGAATGGGCTCCATGGCGGTGTTCGCCATGGCCGTGCCCTACTGCATGATCCATTTCCAGAAGCCCATGGCCGAGGCGCTGGCCGCCATTCTGGCCGGTACCGTGCTGGGCGTTTTGTCGTTGAGGACCAACACCATCTGGGGCGGGGTCTTCATCCACTCGGCCGTTGCGATTTCGATGGACTGGTCATCGCTCATTCAGCGTGGCTGGACGCCGTTTCATTGAAGCGATTGACAACGATCGGCCGGTGTGTGCAGACTCTCGGCCTGAAGGCCCGGGAGGCGTGACATGTTCGAAACCCTGAAAGAACGCATCAGCGAACTCCGTGAGAGGACCGAGGTCCTCGGGAGGTATCTTTGACCCCGAGGCCAGGGCCCGCAGGATTGCCCAGATAGACGAGGAAGCGGCCAAGCCCGATCTGTGGAATGATCACAAGAGGGCCCAGACCCTCATGCGCGAGAAAGCCCGTCTTCAGAAGGACATCGAATCCTACGAACGCCCGCTCAGGGAACTCAAGGACGCTGAGGACCTGCTGGTCATGGCCGAGGAGGAGGGCGCGGAGGAGTTCGGCGAGGAGGTCGAGGCGGCCCTGGACTCCGTGTCGACCCTGGTAGAGAGCCTCGAATTCGCCCGTATGATGAGCGGGCCGACCGACGCGGCCGGGGCCATAGTGGGGATTCACGCGGGCGCCGGGGGCACCGAGTCCCAGGACTGGGTCGAGATGCTCCAGCGCATGTACCTCAGATGGTGCGAAAGGCGCGGCTTCGGAGCCGTGCTTCTGGATACCCAGCCAGGCGACGAGGCCGGCCTGAAGAGCACGACGTTTTCAGTCGATGGTGATTACGCTTACGGATATCTGAAGGCTGAAAGCGGGGTGCACCGTCTGGTCAGGATATCGCCCTTCGACGCGAATGCGAGGCGGCACACGACCTTTGCCAGCGTGTTCGTCCTGCCGGACATCGAGGATACGATCGAGATCGAGATCAACGATGACGACCTGAGGGTGGACACGTTCCGGTCGGGCGGGGCGGGCGGCCAGCACGTCAACAAGACCGATTCCGCGGTTCGACTGACCCACCTGCCCACAGGCATTGTGGTTTCGTGCCAGAACGAAAGATCCCAGCACAAGAACCGGGCAACGGCCATGAGGGTGTTGAAGGCCCGTTTGTACGACTTCGAAATGAAGAAAAAAGAGGCGGATCGGGACAAGGTGGAGGCCCAAAAGAAGGACATCGACTTCGGCAGCCAGATCCGGTCCTACGTCCTGCATCCCTACCGAATGGTCAAGGACCTCCGGACGGGTCACGAAACCGGCAACGCGGACGCGGTCCTCGACGGCGATCTCGACGAGTTCATCCAGGCATACCTGCTGCAGTCATCGAGCCACAAGGAATGATGCCGCGGCAGCCTTCTTGGCGCTGATTCCCAGATGGCCATATCCTCACAGTGAACTGCCGGGAGGTGTCTTATGGCTGCATCCGTTTTCAAGGGCGAATCCAGGGTCCTCAAGGCCCTGGCCAACGAGTCCCGCCTGCTGATCATCGACAGGTTGAGCCGAGGGCCCTGCACGGTCGGCGAACTGCGGGACCTGGTGGGTTCGGACCAGTCGACCGTGTCGAAGCACCTTGCCCTTTTGCGCGCGGTGGGCATGGTCGAAGACCGGCGCGACGGGGCCAACGTCTTTTACAGCCTGCCCGACCTGGGCGTCCTCAACGTCATCTCGTCCGCGCGCCAGGTCCTTTCCGCGCGCTCTTGGACGTGAACCGCCAATGGGTGTGATCCCATCATGGAAAAGGTCCATGGCGGTCTATCTGGACCGTCGCGTCCTGTCCATCCTGTTCTTTGGCTTTTCCAGCGGACTGCCGATCCTGCTTGTGGGCAACACGTTGTCCGCGCGTCTGTTCGAGGCGGGAGTTTCGCTGACCGCCATCGGATTCGTGACTTTGGTGGGCCTGGCCTACGGATTCAAGTTCCTGTGGTCGCCCCTGGTTGATCGCGTCCCGATTCCGGTGCTGACCAGAAGGTTGGGCAGGCGCAGAAGCTGGCTGCTGGTGTCGCAGTTGAGCCTGGTGGCCGCGATCTTCGGCCTGGCGGCGGCCGATCCGTCCACGCCGCAGGGCCTGAACCGGACCATCCTGTGGGGCCTGGTGGTGGCGTTCGCCTCGGCCACCCAGGACATCGCGGTGGATGCCTACCGGACCGAGATCCTGGAAAGGGAAAAGCTGGGCGCGGGCGCCGCCAACATCCAGTTCGGCTATCGGATCGGCATG
>JAADHL010000071.1 GCA_013151875.1 Deltaproteobacteria bacterium | reverse complement strand
GCGTTGTACCTGTCCCGATTCGCGCCCTGGCGCATGCCGTTGCTGGCGGCCTGGCTCATGGCCCTGCCCGTGTCCCTGCTGGCGGTCATTATGACAGGCCCCGGACCGGGGGCGTCCCTGGCCGCGGCTTCACTGTGGGCGAGCATCGCATTCAGGGGCGGCATCGCCGTCACATGGTCCCGCCGTGTGCTGGGACCCGGTCCCGCCCTCGCCGGCTTCCTGACCGCGCCCCTGCGCGACATCCTGGCCCTGGCGTTGGTGTGCGCGGCCTCGGTGGGCGGATACGTACGCCGCGACGGTCGCAGGTTCCGGATGCGAAAAGGGGGCGTCCTCACACCGGCGGACGAGGATGAGGCAGGGTAGAGACATGCCTTCCTGGAAAGAGGCGCCTGTCCGGGAAAAACGTCCTACTGCGACGCCGATTCACCGATGATGCCGGGAGTATTTTCCTGCTTTGCCCAGTGCTTCTCGTAGTTCTGCAGGGACCGGGCCTGCATATCCCTGGTTTCGGCCAGTATGTCACCATAGTTCGACTTGAGGAGGCCTACCAGCGCACTATCGAGCTTTCCATGGCCGGCCTGCCATGTCAGGATCTCCTCGACTTCCTTCCTGGGCATCCCCTTCCTGTACGGCCGGTCCTCGGCCAGCGCAGTGAAGATGTCCGCCACGGTCATGATCCTGGCCCCCGTGCTGATCTTTTCGCCTGAGATGTGGAAGGGGTATCCCGATCCGTCAAGCTTTTCGTGATGGAATGCCGCCCACTCAGTGATGAAGATGTACTCCATCCCTCCGATGGAATTCAGGATGGAATAAGTATAATAGGTATGCTGCTTCATGACCGCGAACTCGTCATCGGTCAGCTTGCCCGGCTTGTTCAGGATGGAGTTCGGAATCGCCAGCTTTCCCAGGTCGTGGAGGTTCCCCGCGACCTCCATCAGGGTCACCTCCGTGTCGGTCAGCCCGAACAGCCTCGACAACACAGCGGCGCATGACGCCACCCCGGTTGAATGCGTGGCGGTATAGGCGGACCTGAAGTCGATGATGCTGCGGAATAGCTGGGAAAGTGTATAGATATCTGACACGTCGATCTCGATCCTCCTGAACGGACCGAAGTTCAGGAGAAGCGAGTACAACCTCGGAGACGCGAGGTCCAGCCATACATCCTCGCGTTTGGATAGCGACACGAACATGTCCACCACGTCCGGATGGATCTCGGTGCCCGCTACTTCTGTGATCTTGGAAATTATGTCATCGGGCTGGTGCAGGATATATCGGTCGCGATCCACGTACCTCTCTATCAGGTCGCCCAGGTAGATCAACTGCGCCTCCAGGACGTCCGGGTCGTCAAGGGAGGCGTTCCAGTCGCTCCACCGCGTGTGGTGGTGCCTGACGATCCTGGCGGCCGGTCGCAACAGCGGGGTCATGGAGAACAGCCTTTCCCCGAAGATGCAGTGGGTCTCGGTGTCCGTGGTCTCGAACCGGTGGAGCCGGACCTTGTCTTCGGGGGCCAGGGCCCCGATATCGTGCAGAAGCGCCGCGACGAAAACCCTTTCTACCCGCTCTTCCGGAAGCCCCGCCGCCCTCGCCATCTGCCAGGAGATATAAGCGGTCCGTATCTGGTGGGAAGAGATCAGCGGGCTGGCCAGGTCGATCGCGTCGGACAGCGACAGCAGAAACTTCCACAGGTTGATGGACATCTCTTGCAGCATGTCTGGTTTCCTCCCGTCAACCCGACTTATTCATGAACCTTATACCGCGGTTCCGCTGAACGAGACGAGGCTCATGATTATTCGGGCTCAAGACCCATACTTATTGTATCCAGCTTTCCAATAACAGCCGAATAAACTACATGCTGCACTGTTCGATAACGGGCGCTGTTCCGGGTCAGAGACCGTATTCGGCCCGGTCGCCATTGAAGCGAATCTCCTGTTCGCCTAGCTTGAGCCGCACCGTGGCGACCTCACCCTCGAACTCGTTGACGCCCTTGACAACGTACGAAACCAGGCGGCCAGAGCGCACGTGCACGATGCCGCAGGTCTTGGAACCCACGGTCAGATCCAGGTGGTTGCCGTAGAAATCAACGGACTTGTCATGGGCCCCCTTGCGGTCGAAGTTGAAGAAAAACAGGTAGAAGTCATCTTTGTCGCGGTACACGAATGCCCTGAGGCCGGGCGAGCAGGTCACCCCGCGCTTGAATCCCGCCCGGCGCATGGCGTCCATGAGGGCCGTTTCGTCGTTGAACAGGTTTCCATCGAACCGCAACACCCCTGGAGGCGGGGCAGCAAGGAAGTCGGCCAGAATCGAGCAGGGCTCCATGCGCTCGTCCAGGGTCGGCATCTCGCCGCTGCAAATCAGCCTGCCGCCCCTGCGTGCAAATTCCACCAACTTTTCCTGGTCAGCGCGCGCCATGAAGAAGGCCGTGTGGATGGCCACAGTCCCCATATTCAGCAGATCATCCACCGACATAGCCGCGAGTTCGGCAATCCGATAGTTGACGCCGTTTTTGTTGAACGCCATGGTCGCGGGCTCCAGCACGTCCCGACCCGCTCTTGGCACCCGGTGTCCCGCAAACAACTCATCGTCCGAGGGGATCCACGACGAAACGGCCGCGTATTCCGACACCACCAGCAGGCAGACGTCCGTGTCCAGCTCAGCCCGCAGAAAGCCCGTTCCTTCACGCGCGAACCAATCATTAAGCAGGTTCATGGCCTCGTACATGGCCCCTGTCTCGCCATGCTCGCCAATGGGGGCGTCCGCCGGGAACGTGGGATACTGCTTCTTCGTGACGCGATCGAGGTCGTCGGTCCAGTATCCGTGGCATACGCCTGTGAACACTACGTAGCCGGTGCAGCCCCCGGCCACGGATGCAAGGGTCTGGAAGAAAGGGATCATGGGGTACTTCGACAGGGGATGATACAGTTTTGAAAACCCCCAGTTTTCCTCGATGTTCACGCCCCGACGGCGCCGCGCGGTGTTGATGTATCGGTTGAACACTTCATTCGCGCCCAGGTCGCCCGGGTCTGACGAAGCGTCCTGGATGTTGTACGCCGCAACGCCCAACCACGAGATCATCCCGTATTCGTGCACGTCCAGGTCCATGTCCACCCGGTTCTGGGCCAGCCACCAGTCCGCGTACAGGGTCACCAGTTCAGGAGGCGTGTCCTTGACTGCCTCGGCCTGGGCGTCGGGCACGTTCTCCTGGATGGGCGGGGTGATCCCCGCGAAGTTGGTAAGGTGCGGCAGGTCGATGTCCAGGTAGTCTTTGTATCGCGCGTAGAAATCCCTGCGGATGCGCCACTGGAACTCGCCCCAGTCCGCCAGGGCCAGCAGGTCGCCCTCGGACGCGGTTTCCGGAATGACCTGACCGGGCTTCATGGCGGGAATGAAATCGAACGCCTTGAAGGATGTACGGTGGGCCCGGTTGTAGTCCGCTATCGTCCCGTACTTGCCTTGCAGCATCCGGTGAAAATGGGCCACATCGGGCGCGT
>JAADHL010000340.1 GCA_013151875.1 Deltaproteobacteria bacterium | reverse complement strand
ATCATGGCGGTAAAGTCGCCCACTATGAACACGACCCTGTGCCCCAGTTCCTGGAACTGCTTCATTTTGTTCAGTAATACAGTATGCCCCAAGTGCAGGTCCGGCGCGGTGGGATCAAAGCCCGCCTTGACCACCAAACGGCGCTTTCGGGCGAGCTTTTCCTTTAAATCATCGAGGGTCTCGACGTTTATCGCGCCCCGGCACAGAAACTCTAGTTCAGACGCCCGTGTCATTATCGATCACCCATCACTTCGCGACTGCAAGGGCGCGCGTCTCTCGGATGACGCAGACCTTGATCTGCCCAGGATAGGTCAATTCCTCCTCGATCTTCCTGGCAATGTCGCCGGCCAGGGCCACTGCTTCGTCATCGCTGACCTTTCCGTTCTCGACCATGACCCGGACTTCCCGTCCCGCCTGGATGGCGAACGACCGTTCGACCCCCTTGAAGGAATTGGAGATGCCCTCCAGGTCCTCCAGCCTCTTGACATACCTTTCGAGGCTCTCGCGGCGGGCCCCGGGACGCGCGCCCGATATGGCGTCGGCCGCCAGCACGATGTGGGCAAGGAGGGTCAGAGGCTTTTCTTCCTCGTGGTGGGCGGCAATCGCGTGGACGATCTTCGCGGGTTCCCCGTTCTTTCTGGCAAAGTTGGCGCCAATCAATGCATGAGGCCCCTCGATCTCGTGATCCACGGCCTTGCCAATGTCGTGCAAGAGCCCGGCCCTTCTGGCCTCCTTGACGTTCATGTTCAGCTCTTCCGCCATCAATCCGGCCAGAAAGCCCACTTCAATGCTGTGGTTCAGCACATTCTGGCCGTAGCTGTAGCGATATTTCAGCTGACCCACCAGCTTGACCAGTTCGGGCTTCATCGACCCCAGCGCCAACTGGAACAGGGCATCGTCGCCGGCCTCTCGTATCTTCTGCTGCACCTCCCGACCCACGGTCTCCACGACCTCTTCGATCCTCGCGGGATGTATCCTGCCGTCCGAAACCAGGCGCTCCAGGGCGGCCCGGGCCACCTCGCGACGAACCGGATTGAACCCGGACACGATGACGGCATCGGGGGAGTCGTCGATGATCACGTCGACCCCGGAAGCGGCCTCGAAGGCCCGGATGTTGCGGCCCTCCCGGCCGATGATGCGGCCCTTCATTTCCTCGTTCGGCAGGTTCACGACGGACACGGTGCGCTCGCTGGTGAACTCGCCCGCGTATCGCCCGATGGCGATCCCGACAATGCGCTTGGCCCGCTTTTCGGCCTCGTCCCTCGCCTCTTCCTCTATGTCCTTGATTTCGCGGGCCGCCTTCAGCTTCACCTCGTCCATCAGGTGATCGTGTATCGCCTTGCGCGCCTCCTCCTGATTCATGCCCGCGATCTTTTCAAGGCTGTTTCTGGCCTCGCGCACCAGTCTTTCCTGCTCCTCGACGTTGTCGGCAAGGTTCTTTTCCTTTTCCGCGACGATCCTTTCGCGTCTGGCAACCTCCATTTCCCTCTGGTCCAGCGAGTCGCCCTTCTTTTCAAGGACTTCCTCTTTTCTGGCAAGCCTCTCTTCCTTTTTGTCCAGATTGGTCTTGGTCGCTTTAAGTTCTTTCTTCAGCTCACCAACGGTTTCTTCCGCTTTCTGCAGTTGCTGCCTTGCCAGGGACAGTTCCTTTTCCGCGCTTTTCTTCGCGTCGGCGACCCGGGCTTCACCGGCGCTCCTGGCATCATCGATCCTGCCCTGCAGATTGCGGCGCACAAGAAACGCCGCCAGCACCGCACCTACGATCAAACCAACAAGGGAACCCAGTATGATCTCCAAATGACTCCCTCCAATGCCCGGTTACAGGGGTCCGGGCCCATGCCCCGCATGCACCGGCTTCACGCCATGCGGGGACGTAATGTCATGGGATTTCCCGCGCCCGCTGGTGCGGACCCGGCGGAAGGCTTGAATGGGTCGAACCGCCTTGCATCATGGCCGCCCTTTCACTTGCGCGGCGACCCCTGTTCACGGCGACACGACCGGGTCTTGACAGGCCCAGAGTGACTGCCTATTCGGCAATGGCTTCGTTCACGCCACGTTGGTCTTCCTGAACGTCACTATATGTTATCCCTCCCGCCGGAGGGTTATCCCCATTATTTGACGAACCGCCGCCTTCAAGCATGTCCAGAATCAGCGCGGATTTCATGCGGATGCGTTCCTTCAAGGCGCCCAGCATCTTGCGTTCATTGAACAGGTCCTCCACCACAGCCAGAAGGGCCATCAGGGCCGTGTTATGTGGTGACATGGGGCCGACCTTGCCGATCTCGTCGAGTTTCACGTTGGCGTACCCGACAATCTCGTCTATGACTTCCTGGGGTTCAGCCGTCCTGATCGTGAATTGCTTTCCGTGCAGTGTAATCTCGACCTTGCGGGCTTCCATGCGAGACGTCCTCCACCCCGAAGGGCTCGCAAAGCATTATAGGTCCGTCGGGTGATTTGTCAAAGCGGGCGGCTGCCTATTTCTTGTTTCCCAGGTCGGCCATGAAACAGGCCTTCGGCTTCTCTTTCCTGACGCGTTCCATCACGTTTTCGCGAATCACCAGATTGGGCTTCGCAGGGGGAAGCGAGGCTGCATCGGCGCCCTCCCCTTCCGGTTTCTTTCGACGCATGTTCACCAGGTTGACCGTCACAGGCATGTCTACTCCCCCATCTGAAATCAACATGATTGTCCAAAATTCACCAGACAGTCCAAAATTCACCAGACAGTCCATGTCACGTTGTACTGCCCACACGCGAAATCCATGGCGCCGACCGGCTTGACGGAGATATCCAGCCAGCCCTGTGTCACCTCGGCGCCTGTGGAGGTTTCGACCGTGACCTGAGCCCCGTTGGACGACACCTTGCATGCCGGACTCGACGCCCCGCACTGGGTGTCGTAGGTCGAATAACAGACGCAAACCTCGTAAGAGCGATCCGGCGCGCCGGTGAACACAACCCTTCCGCCGAACACCGCGCCCCACGAGTCCTCCTTGTACACGGACATCCAGTCCTGGTCCCCACCTGGCAGGAGCCTTCCGCTTTGGACGCCCGAGATCCCCGTGCAGAACTTGTCGACGCCGTTCCAGATGCAGGTGCTGATCATGGGCCCGTACCATGCGTTGGTAAAGTCCTCGACGACGGCCCCGGCCGGATCCCCGCTCTGGTAGTAGCTGTTGTAGGACTCGGCAACGAACGGGTCGTCCATCACCCCGTTGCAGTCATTGTCCAAAAGGTCGCAGACCTCGCTGCCTCCGGGGTGCGCGACGGCGTGATCGTCATCGCAATCACCCGGATTGAAGGCCTTGTAGTTTCCCGTGGGTTTGCAAAAGCACTTGGAATCCGAACCCACGCCCCAGTTGTCCGAATCCCCATCAAAATAATAGACCGAGCATCCGGCCACGCCCTCCCCGTCATCGACCTGGGAGTTGCAGTCGTCATCCAGGCTGTTGCACACCTCAATGGCGCCTGGATGCACCGCGCCGTTGCCGTCGTTGCAATCGCCGGCGTCCAGGGTCGAATACTGTCCCGTTATCTTGCACAGGCACTTGGAACTGGACGAAATACCCCAGCCGTCCGAGTCCCCGTCGAAGTAGTAGGTTTTGCAGGCGGCCCCGCCCTCGCCTTCGTCAATGTGCTGGTTGCAATCGTTGTCCTTGCCGTCGCAGGCCTCGGGCGCGCCGGGGTGGACCGAGGCGTCGTAGTCGTTGCAGTCCTCGGTCTGAGTGCCTGTGTACAGGCCATCCGGTCCGCACAGGCACTTGACGTTTGCCGCAATCCCCCAGCCATCCGAATCGTTGTCGAAAAAATAGCCCTGGCAGCCGACGGCGCCAATTTCGTCCGTTGTCCCATCGCAATCATCGTCCTTGCCGTTGCACTTTTCCTCGCCGTCGGGGAACGCGAACGGGTCCGCGTCGTCACAGTCGCCGGGCTGCGTGACCAGGTAGGGGAAGGCCGTGGCGCAAAGGCATTTCGAGTCCATCGTCGCGCCCCATGAATCCGAGTCCTGGTCGGCGTAATAGACCTCGCAACCAA
Source organism: Deltaproteobacteria bacterium (assembly GCA_013151875.1). Lineage (GTDB taxonomy): Bacteria > Myxococcota_A > UBA9042 > DTJE01 > DTJE01 > JADDHL01. Next base: position 14,254 of record JAADHL010000340.1, on the reverse strand, counting down.
GGGCGCCCTCCTCGTCGGTCATGGCGTTGCAGTCGTTGTCCTTGCCGTCGCAGGTCTCGGGCGCGCCCGGGTTCACGTCCGCATCCGCGTCCTGGCAATCGCCTCCGGTCTTGGTTGTGTAATTGCCGACAGCGGCGCACACGCAAACGGCGTCCCCGTCGATGCCGAAGCCGTCCCCATCGCCGTCGAAATAATACGTCTCGCATCCGGCGGAACCCTCCGGGTCAATCGCGCCGTCGCAGTCGTTGTCCACGCCGTCGCAGACTTCCTTGGCGCCGGGATTTACTTCGGGATTCCCGTCCTCACAGTCCCCGGCCTGGACCACCCATCCCGACTCCTCGCCGCACAGACACTTGTGCTCCGTGGGGGTCCCGTAGCCGTCGCCGTCCACGTCCAAAAAATGGTCCTTGCAACCCAGCGTGCCTTCCTCGTCGGTGAGCCCGTCGCAATCGTCGTCCTTGCCGTTGCACGCCTCGGTCACGCTGGGGTTGACCCAGACGTCGCCATCGTCGCAGTCCCCGCCGACCTGCGCCGACCAGGCACCTTCCGGTCCGCACAGGCACCTGACATCCGACGTACCGTAGGTGTCCCCGTCCTCATCCCGGAACAGTTGCCAGCAGCCGTCGGCACCCTCGGGGTCGGTCTCGCCGTCGCAGTCGTTGTCCTTGCCGTCGCATATCTCGGGTCCCGGCTCCTGGGCCTTGCAGACCAGTTCACCGCCCTCGCACACCTCAGGCCCAACGCACACGAACTCACCGAAGGTCTTTTCGCACTCGCCGGCCGTTATACCCTCGTCGGTCGTCCCGTCGCAGTTGTCGTCCTGACCATTGCACTGCTCGGCCTGCGGAACCCTGGCGTCGCAATCCGTCAGGCCGTCCGGGCCGCAGAACCTTTCGCCCTGGCATGTCCCCTGGTCGTTGGCCACATAGCAGGATGTCTTGAATCCGTTGGCGATGTAGGAAGGAGTGCACGGGCACTGGCCCTCGGTCGGCAGGCACTGCGGATATACGCTGGCCCTGTCCATCGGGTCCGGCACGTCGAAACAGGAGTAGCCGTCGGGACAGGTTCCCCCCTGCGAGCAGTCGCGCCCACAGAATTTTCCGTCAGGCCCCCAGTCGACGCACAGGTCATCGGTGGGAACTCCGTCGGGCGCGCAATCCTCGTTGTATTCGCATGGTCGGCACAGGCGCTCCACGGAAGGCAGGCAGATGAAGATAACGTCGTCGCCCACGCCGTTCACCGCCTTGCACTCCCATCCAGGTGGGCACTCCTGCTCCAGACAAGGCGGCGCGCACACCTTGGATCCGTCATCCAGTTCGATGCAGAAGCCGGTCTGGCAGGCGTCTCCGTTTTCGCACGTTTGCAGTCCGCCGCCCAGGTCGCCGTCATCGGGGGCATCCAGCGAAGATCCGCCCGTGTCGATTTCATTTCCATCACAGCAGTCTTCCAGGGCGCCGTAATCCACCCGCACATCGGGAAACACCACTTCTATCTTCGGCAGGTCAACTCCAGCCACCTCCATGCCGCCGTCGGCAGCCAGCGCGTCCGACCCGTTGTTCACGCCCGAGTCGCCCCCGCAGGCCCCGAAAAGCATCGTTGCAAAGGCCGCTGTAAAGGCCGCCTTCGCCCACCAACCGAACATCAGCCGCATACGACAAGCCCCTGTGAAACCACCGGATATTCTAGCCGTTTGAGATGTCCTCATCAATGCCGAACGCCAATCAAGCGGTCGGAGGTGATCATGGCGCGTATCGAAGCGGCGAGGTCCGGGTCGTCGAGCAGGCGTTGAATGGTCGTGGGACAGCGCCAGTTCCAGTTGGTCGCGTTTACGGTACCGGGAAGGTTGATGCGCTGCGCGCCAGGGTCGTCACCGGCCAGTCCGGATGGGGCCAGTATGTCCTGGATCGCCAGGACATAGAACAGGGAGCCGGCGCCTGAAAGCCACCTCACCAGGTCCCGATGCAGCCATGGCTCCAGGGTCGCGGGGGCCTCCCCGTCATGTCCCAGGGTCCGGTACAGCCGCTGCCGATCATCGCATTCACGGCGCCACCAGTCGGCCAGGACCTCGGTGTCATGGGTCGAAAACGTGGCCAGCGACACAGGGTCGTAGCGGTCCGGCGGTATGAAGGACCCGTCCCCGTCCCAATATCTTTCCCAGCGCTGCACCTTGAGCCCGCAGATGCCCATGTCGGACAGGACATGCCTGCACACGGGAGGGATCGTTCCCAGGTCCTCGGCAAGGGGCAGCATGTCCGTTGCGTCCAGCATCATCCTCAGGATAGCGCGCCAGTGTTCGCCCCATCGGGACTCGTCGCCGGGCTCGAACCAGCCGTCACGGCCGTCGGGCGCGCCGTCAGGCAGGGTCCATATCCGAAAAAAACCGACCACGTGGTCGATGCGGTAGAGGTCGAAATAGCGCTGGGCATGGGCCAGGCGGGCCTTCCACCACGCATTGCCGTCCGCCCACAGGGCATCCCATCTGTACGTGGGAAACCCCCAGGTCTGACCCGTGTCGGAATACTGGTCCGGGGGGGCGCCGGCGCAGGTGTCCAGCCGGAAATAGCCTGGGTTGCGCCACACGTCCGCGCTGTCCCGCGCCACAAGGATGGGCACGTCCCCCATCAGCAGAACGCCGTTTTCGCGCGCGTAGGCCGCGGCTTCCCGCAACTGCCCGTCCAGCAACCACTGGGAATACAGGTTCAGGTCCCAAAGGTCGCGATGCGTGTCGGGCAGGGCCGCGATCCGGTCATCACTCCACCTGTCGGACCACTCTTCCCACGGCCTGAAGGCCTCCGCTTCCTTGATCACCCTGTAGGCCAGATAGTCCTTCAGCCACTGATTACCAGCCATGAAGGCATCGAATTCAGCCCTCAATTCGGGACCGTCCGTACGCTTCAGGGCCTTGGTCAGGATCTTTGTCTTCGCGCTGCGCACCGCATCAAAGTCCACCCTTGGGGATGCATTCAGGCGCTGGGCCGCGCTTTGGACCATCCGGCTCAAATCAGGACTGGAGGCCACGGCATCGATTCTGCCAAGAGAGATGAACGCGGGGTCCATCGCAAAGGCGGACAGCGATGCATACGGCACCCGGTCGGTACCCATGTCGTTCAGGGGCAGAATCTGGATCACGGTCGCGCCGATCCCGCGACAGAAATCGACCATGCCCCAAAGGTCGCCCACTTCCCCGATCCCCAGTCCCGCCTCGCTGCGCAGGGAAAACAGAGGCACGCTGACGCCGAACCGTTTCCTGACGCCGATCCGGGCCCAGTGACCGGCCGCGGCTTTCTGATCCAGATTACCAACCAAGATTACCAACCAGCATTACAAAACATGGATCACCCAGCCGACCAACCGCGACAAAGACGCACGGTCCGGATTCAGTTCACGATCAGGTCCTGCTTCGGCTCGGAGGCCTCCTTTATCTGGCCGAAACGCTGCTCGTATTTCTGAAGGTTGTCCTTGAGGGCGCTGATTATCCGCTTCATGTGCCCCGGACTGGTGATGACGCGCGCGTTCACGACCCCGCCCCTCGGGAAGGCGTAGATGAAGTCCATCACGAACTCCTCACGCGTGTGGCCCACCATCATATTGTTCGCATAGACGCCGCCCAGCACCTCATCCTTGATCTTTACCGGCATCGCACGCTTGGCCGGTCCCTTAATCTGATCCGCCATTTCCGCACCTCCTGTTTCGGACGGGGAGTACCACGTTTTTGGGGCGGCGGTCCAGTACCTTGAGGACCGTCGCTTAACGGTGCGCGATGAATTGCCCACCCACCCGCCTTATGTTAATTTTACGACGTCCTTCAGGAGGCCCGAATCATGCCCGCCCGCGCTTCACTCCCGCCCATCTTCATCACACTGTTCGCAGCGGCCTGCTCTTCCGGGGGTGGAAACGGAACCACCCTTCCCGACACCATCTGCACTGCTGGGGAGGCCAGGTGTTTCGCAAATTACCTGGGCACATGCGGCGAATCCGGCAAAAAGTGGGACCTGATTTCGTGCGGGGCCAGCCAGTATTGCGACCAGGGCGCTTGCCGGACCAGGGCATGCGCCCCCCCCGGAAAGGGGAGTTGCACTGATGACGCAACCGCCGCCAGGTGCAACGACAACGGGTCCTTCAAGGACACGATCCCCTGCGAGGACGGTCTGAAGTGCTACGCCGGAGCCTGCCTCAGCCAGACGTGCAACGCCGGCGTGACCCGTTGCGAGTACGACACCTTGGTCACCTGCACGGGCGGGGGATGGAAGGTCGAGCCGTGCCCCGACGAAAAGGTGTGCAAGGACGACGCGTGCGTGGATCGCGCGTGCACGCCGGAAGAGGCCCGATGCGCCACCGACAGCGTGGCCATTTTGTGCAACATCACCGGCACCGAATGGATCCAGACCCCGTGCAAACCGGATGAGGAATGCCAAAGCGGCTTCTGTTTCCCGCGGGTCGCCAATCCCCCGGTAGAGCCCGTGCCGGACGCCGTGCAGTTGGAGGACACCTGGGGAAAACTGGAATTGCCGGACATGTCGGGCAAGGAAATCCTGGAAGAAATGCCGAAGCAGGAGATTTATGTTCCGGGGCAGAACAAGGCCACGATCAACGGCACTGAGGTCAAGTTTCTGCAGATGCACGACTCCAACTGGATCTCGGCGGATCAGATGTTGATGATCAACCTGATTTCCAAAAGCATGGACGGGGTCCCGTTCCCTGATGTAGAGGACGCCAAGCACAATATCGAGATCCGGCTCAAAGGGATCGTCGAGGGCCAACTGGGCGAATTCGCCTGCGAGGACCCGTCCACATATACCGTCCAGCTGTGGTATCGCTACGGCAAGTACCCCCAGGGCGACGAAGATTGCAAGAACTACGATTATCAGGGGACCGCCTGCGCGGTCGTCATCGAGGAATTCGGGGTCCCCTTCGGCAAGATCGTGGGCACATTCGACAACGTGCAGTTGGAGGACTGCAAAGGTGACGGGACCACGGTCCAGATCACGGGCGGCATGTTCGACGTCGAACGATGACGTCGGTCCCCACTGACAGTCAATGATCACCGAACAACGATGTACGATCAACGATCGACGATGTACCATGTCCCCATGCCCGGGTCACACAAAAAACCGGAACCGGCGGCCCCGGCCGGGATCAGACGCCTGCTGGAGGCCTACCTGGATTACCACCGGGTGAATCGTGGGGCGTCAAGTCACACGCTGAAGGCCTACCGCTCGGACTGCATCGAGTTCTTCCGGATTGCCGATCATGCGGGAATCGACCCTCTGGCACTTGACAGGCGCGGGGTCGAAACCTACTTTGCTGCCCTGTACAGGTTGCACCAGCCGTCCAGCATCGCCCGCAAGCTGGCGGCGATTCGCGGCATGTACCGATTCTGGAAGAGGCGCGGCATCGTGCAATCAAACCCATGGACCGGGGTTCGCGGACCACGGCTACCACGGCGGCTCCCCGATTTCCTCCCGGTGGACGAGATGTTTCTGCTGGTTGACTTCCCGGAGTTCAGGGGCGACCTCGGTCTGCGCAACAGGGCCATCCTGGAGCTGCTTTACGCCGGTGGTCTGCGTGTGTCGGAGCTGGTCGGCCTGAACGTGAACAGCCTTCGCCTGGATTCGGGTGAGGCAAGGGTGCTGGGTAAAGGCGGTAAGGAACGCGTGGTGCCCATCGGGTCCAGCGCCGTGGCCGCCATACATGATTACCTGGGCGTCCGCGACGGCCTCCTGCGCCCTGGAAAGGAAACAAAGGCCCTGTTCATCAGCCATGTCGGGACCCGGCTTTCCGCCAGGAGCGTTGCCAGGATGATCGACCAGATCACGCTGAGGGCCGGCCTCGACCGCAACGTGCATCCACACTCGATCCGTCACACCTTCGCAACACACATGCTGGAAGGCGGGGCCGATCTACGCGACATCCAGGAACTTCTTGGGCACGCGCGGCTGTCGACGACCCAGAAATACACGCACGTGACGCTGGCCCGGCTGCAGGAGGTCTATGACCGCGCCCACCCCCGGGCGCTCAACAAAGGGGCGCAAAAAGGCGCGGAAGATTGAAACCACTGACTATCAATCCCCGACGGATGCCGGGGTTTCGACTGGAGGTATCTTGACAATGGCAAGCGCAAACGAGGGTTTTCGCGGCACAACGGTCATCTGCGTCAGGCGCGACGGCAAGGTCGTCATGGCCGGGGATGGGCAGGTGAGCCACGGCAACACCATCCTGAAGAAAGGGGCCAGAAAGGTCCGACGCCTCCATGACGACAAGGTCCTCACTGGATTCGCGGGATCCACCGCGGATGCGTTCACCCTTTTCGAACGCTTCGAGGGCCGGCTCAAGGAACTGAAAAGCAATCTGACCAGGGCATCGGTCAAACTGGCTCAGGAATGGCGCACCGACAAGGCCCTCAGACGCCTGGACGCGCTGCTCCTGGTTGCCGATGGTGAAAAGACCTTCCTGATTACGGGCAGCGGCGACGTGATCGAGCCGGACGAGGGGGTCATCGCCATCGGGTCAGGAGGACCTTTCGCCCAGGCGGCCGCCATTGCCTTGTTGAAGCACACGTCGCTTTCCGCGCGCGAAATAGCCGAAACCGCCATGGAAACAGCGGCCGGGATTTGCGTCTATACGAATGAAACGGTCACCCTGGAGGAACTCGGATGAACAGTGATGGTTGCACTCTGACGCCCCGGGAGGTCCAGTCGGAATTGGACAGGTATATCGTGGGGCAGGACGCGGCGAAACGCATGGTGGCCATTGCCCTGAGGAACCGCTGGCGCAGGCTTCAGGTGGAAGGTCCCCTGAAAGACGAGATCACCCCAAAAAACATCCTGATGATCGGGCCTACGGGGGTCGGAAAAACCGAGATCGCCAGACGCCTGTCGAATCTCGCCAGGGCCCCGTTCGTAAAGGTCGAAGCGTCCAAATACACCGAGGTCGGGTACATGGGACGCGACGTCGAAAGCATGGTCCGCGACCTCGTAGAGACGTCCGTCAACATGATCAAGTCCGAAGAATCCCAAAAAATTTCCGCCAAGGCGCGCAAGAGGGCCGAGGAACGCGTGGCCGAGGCCCTGGTCACGCAGGAGGCCGACCTCAACCCTGAAATGAGGGAGATGATCGTTCATTCCCTGGCCGCCGGGGAGCTGTCCGAGCGGCACATCCGCATCGAGGTGGCGGACAGTTCGCTGCCCATGATGTCGGTGTTCTCCAACGCGGGCATGGAGGAAGTGGGATTCAGGATCCAGGACATGCTGGGCAGCGCCTTCCCCAAAAAGACCAGACAAAGCGAGGTGACCGTGGCCGAGGCCCTCGCGGCCTACGAGGCCGAAGAGAGAGAGCGCCTCCTCGACCCGGACACGATCAACCGGCTCGCCCTCGAGCGTGCCGAGAGCGGCGGGATCATCTTCATAGACGAAATGGACAAGGTAGCGGGGCGCGAGGGCGGCCATGGACCCGAGGTATCCCGCGAGGGCGTACAGAGGGACCTCCTGCCCATCATCGAGGGCACGCAGGTCACCACCAAGTACGGCGTCGTGCGGACCGACCATATCCTGTTCATCGGCGCGGGCGCCTTTCACGTCAGCCAGGTTTCGGACCTGATTCCTGAACTGCAGGGGCGTTTTCCCATCCGCGTGGAACTGTCCGACCTGAGCCGCGACGACCTGCGGAGGATACTGGAGGAACCCGAAAACTCGCTGGTTAAACAGTACCAGGCCCTGCTCGCCACCGAAAACGTGGAACTGACCTTTGCAAGCGACGGCATCGACACGATCGCATCAGTGGCCGCGGAGCTCAACGGCAAGTTCGAAAACATCGGGGCGCGACGCCTCCAGACCGTGATGGAAAAGGTCCTCGAAGACCTGTCGTTCCACGCCCCCGACTGCTCGGGCCAGTCCATACCCGTCACGGCGGACTATGTCCGCGAAAGATTGGGCGACATCCTCAAGGACGACGACCTGAGCAAGTACATTCTGTAGATCGGTTTCTTCCCGAGATCGTTTTTTTGGGATGCCCGGCTCCGGTATCCCTCTCCTTCCGCCTTTGTGCGGTGTCATGCTAGAATGCGACCCATGTCGGCTAGGGCTGAAAAAAAGGCCGCTTCAAAGGTGCCTGATGACCTTGGGCCCCTGCTTGCCGCCCTGCCCGATTCGCCGGCCGAACTGGCGGAACAGCGGGAAAAGATCGTGGCGGCCCTCGAGGGCTTCACTCCAACGGAAAACCCCCTGGCCCGGGCCTTGCTGGAATGCGTGGCTACGTTCAGGGAAAGAACAAATGAACTGATACACGACGTATCCGGGCCGTCACACGCCACCGAATCACTACCCGAGTTGGAGTTCCACCAGAAAAAGACAATGGCCATCCCCGCTTCCGTGGTCGCCAGGGCCGATGAGGTCGAAGAGGCGGTCGATGTCGACGCGGTCGTCGAAGAGGCGACCGGCAGGGAGCACTGGAACGATTCCGAACGCTTGCTGTACGAAGACATACTTGCGCTTTTCGACCTTGGGGACCAGCCCGGCGCCATGACTTCCATGGAAAGACTCATCATGCTGAACCCCAATGCCGAAGAACTGGATACTTTTCTGAACAAGAACGGGGATGCGCTGGTAAAGCTCTATCAGGAACATTTCGGTTCGCTGGACAGGGTGCCGATAGCCCTCAACAACGGCGAACCGGTGAAGATCCCGACCCCTGTCCCTTCCATGATCAAGGATATCCTGGGCTTGGTGGACGGCACCAGAACCATCAATGAAATCCTGAGCCAATCCAAAATGGACGCCTTGCGCACGCTCTCTTCAGTGGCCCACCTGGCCCGCTCCGGTTTCATCGAATTGGCATGAGTGATCCGGTGCCGCCACCGCACAACGGCCCGATAGACGAAGTCAAACGGTCTTGAAATTGTAGATTTCGGTCTGGGTCAACAGAAATATCACCCTCAAAGTCAGTTCCTCACCGTTGCCGGGCACGGCGCCCACAAGGTCGGCCGGTACCGGATGTGATTCAATGAGGTTTACCACCCGCATCTCTTTGGGATGAAGACGCAACTCTGAAACCGCGGTCCTGGAATTCTCGAGCCTGACCAGTTTCATCCTGGAATATGGGGCAAGATAAGACCTGATCTCGTCCGCCGTGTATATGGACCTTGCGGCCTCGGCCAGTTGCGGCAACGGGTCTATGTCGTACGTGACGGCGTTGAAAGGCGGTTCCGTCTTCTCGAACACGCCGAACCACCCACGTTGCCACTTGAAGATCTCCACGAATCTCTGGGTAAACTGCTCGAGTTGCAGTTGGGCCAGCACATGGGCGGGAACCATGCCTTGAGCCACTATCGAGTCGCCCAGCCTGAACCCGACGTCCTTCCCCTCCATCAGAGCCTTGTTGACCTGCTCGCGGGTAATCAGGTTGCGCTGCACCAGAAACTCGCCCAGCAGCTCGTGTCTGAGATTCGAAAAAATCAGCCTGGGCCGCCCATCCCTGAAAAACACCTCTTTCTGGCTGGACCCCTTTCTAAACAGCAGGGCGCCTGTCAACCGCTTGTTGCGACAGAGATCATAAACGGTGTGCAGGAGTTTCTGCCTCTCTATAGTGCCCTCGAACAGCAGCCCCATGCCGCTGTACTCATTGTCCCGGTTCTCCAGGTGCTCCTGGAGGGCGGCCACCTCCTTGACGCGAATCCACGGGCCGTCGTTGACCGAGCATTGCTCATCCTCGCTGACCGCCCGGCTCTTGATCAGACTCAGCAGGTTGTCGAACGAAACGGGACCAAAGATGTTGCCTTCCGAATCCTTCAACTGGAACATGGACTTCTGCGGCGATATCCTGGTCGTCCTGGTCCGGACCGCGGGTCTGGAGGCCTCGTCGACCGGGATTTCAACTTTTTCGGCCTTTTCGTCCCCCTCAATCACTTCGCCGCCGTCGGTTTCCTTATCGGTCCCTGCCTTCACCTCCGCCAGAGGCATCCTGTCGGTGATCTTCGCCTTTCCGCCACTCGCCTTGCGGGCCTTTTTCTTGGGATCGGTCTTTTTCTTGCCCTTTCTCTTGCGGCCGGTCGTCCTGCCGGACTTCGGTTCCAGGGACGAGGCGCCCCAGGCCGCTCGCACCTCGGACAACTCCTCGACATTCAGGGGCAGAATGTCCGACTCGGCCTCTTCAGAAAAGATCTCGCGCATCAGGGCCGACAGCATGTCCGACCCCACCCTCTTGCCCGTTTCGTAAAGCTGATCCTCGATATCCGCCAGCATGTCGGTGGCGTTCGCGTAACGCTTTGCGGGGTCCTTCTCGAGGGCCTTTCTGAGTATGTCGGCTATGGGTTCCTCGATCTCCGGGTGACGCGTCAACCTGCGTTCAAGGTCCGCGTCCCGCACGTTTATCAGGGTCTGCAGGTCGGTCCGTCCCAGGAAAAGACGCTTCAGGGTCAGACATTCGAACAGGATGATGCCCAGGGAAAACAGGTCGGAACGATGATCCAGCTCGCGGCCCAGGACCTGCTCGGGCGACATATAGCCGAGTTTGCCCTTGAGCATGCCGCTGCCGGCCTCCCCTGAGGTTGCCGCCTTGGCGACACCGAAATCCGTGACCTTGACGTCCCCGTCATAAGAGATCAGGACGTTGCTGGGCGACACGTCGCGGTGGATGATGTTCATGGGTCGGCCGTACGGATCCTTCGAATTGTAGGCGTACCTCAGCGCCTTGCAGACCTCGCCCGCAATGAACAGGGCAATGGCCTGGGGTATGTGCTGGCCCATCTTGTTGGCGCGCGCCATCACCTTTTGCAGATCGCGACCGTGGACGTACTCCATCGAGATGTAGTATTGCCCGTCGACCTCGTCGAATTCATGTATCGACACCAGATTGGCATGCTGAAGCGGCGCCGTTATCTTTGCCTCGGCAACGAACATGTCCACAAAATTGGGGTCCTTGGAATAGGGCAGCAGGATCCGCTTGACCACCAGGACCTTCTGGAATTCTTCCGCGCCCTGCACTACGGCCTTGAAGATCTCGGCCATTCCGCCCGAGCCTATCTTTTCAAGCAGCAGATACTTGCCGAACTTCCTCGGTTTCAGCCTGGATACGGACTCGTTATCCGCCATTGTCATCTTCCGTCCGGTTCATTTTTCGCTTCCCGCCTGTGGTCGATAATCGCCATTGCCTCTGTGCAATATCTCTGGTCCTCGTCGGTCGCCAGCTCCGCACGCCTGCGTATCTCGATGCAGTTTTCGGATCCGTTCCCCTGCGCGGCGCACGTCCGGTCGGCGAGTCTGCCGCAGGGAGGGACGCAGGAATCGCATCCCAGGATCAGAATGCACGCCAGAATGCACGCCGTCAGAGCTGCCGGGATAAGGGGCCTCATCATTGGATGATTCTCGTTTCAGGGCACCCCATTGTCAAGGACTCACAACCCCTCTACAATCCCTCCGGGTTTCATTTTGGAGGTCGGATGAAGTTCTTTATCGACAGCGCGGATATTCAGGAGATCAAAAAGGCCGTTTCAATGGGATTCTGCGACGGAGTCACCACGAATCCCTCTCTGGTGGCCAGGACCGGACGCCCTTTCAAGGACGTCATAAGGGACCTCATGGAAATAGTGCCGGGCCCTGTCAGCCTGGAGGCCGTCAGCGAGAACGCGGACGGAATGGTGGAGGAGGCGCGCGGGTTCGTTGGTGATTACCCGGACCATCGCGACAAGATATTCGTCAAGATACCCATGACCCCAGAGGGAATGGTCGCGGTGCGCAGGTGCGCCGACGAAGGGATCAACACAAACGTGACCCTGGTGTTCACGGCCACCCAGGCCCTGCTTGCGGCCAAGGCCGGGGCGTCCTACGTGAGCCCCTTCATCGGACGGCTGGACGACATCTCGACCGGGGGCATGCAGATCATCGAGGACATCGTCAGGATCTACGACAACTACGACTACGACACGGAGATCATCGTGGCCTCGATACGGCATCCGATGCACGTATTGGAGTCCGCGCTGATCGGCGCGGACATCGCCACCATCCCCTTCAGCGTTGTGCTGAAGCTCTTCAACCACCCCCTGACCGACAAGGGGATCGCCAAATTCCTGGAAGACAACAGCAAAATACCTGAATAATAAACTGGAGGGGTTCGGCGGCGGCAAGACGTTCGCTGAATCGCGATGCGGACGTGGATTCGAGTGTTATTGAGCACCGTGCAGCGTAATGCTGATATCGCCTGAGTTGGCCGGACCCGAGCCGCCGCCCTGAGACAGCCCTACACCCAGTCCAACGCCCAGTCCCACGGCCACCACGGCGCCGATGGCGGTCCAGAACCACCACTTGTCTACGATGCCGGTGTCTTCTTCCTTGGCACCCGTGTTCTTGAAAATCGGCGAGTTGGGGTCGATGACGAGGTCATCACCCTCGCCGGCGGCGCTCAAAGCGCCCTCCCCTCCCGCAGGCAGGGCGACGGGAGCGGCCTCCAAGGGACCCATTTCGGCCTCCATGGGAGTCTGCGTCCCCAGCGCGTCGGCCAGCAGGCCCTGGGCGGAAAGCACCAAGGTCGCGTCACGGGCCAATGTCTTTTTCAAGGGCGTTATTTTGCCGTCCTTCCAGTGAATACCTTCCAGGTCGAATCCGCCTTTTCCCCCGGAAACCATCAGAAAGACGACATCCGTCGCCCCGGTTGCCGCTGCCAGGGCCGCACTTGCATCCAATGCCTGCCTTTTCCTGTGCAACGCCTTCTCGACCGCGGCCGCGGCGTTCAAGATTTCCGTGCCTCCCACAGCGGCGCCCAACACGGGCTTCACGGTGTCGTCGGCCCCGCCCTTGACGGTCACGAACTCGGAATACAGGCGCTTGCCGTCCGCAAAAACGGTGACCAGGTGCTCGCCCGCGGGCAGGCCGGAAACCCGCACCGGACTGAACCCCCTGAACTCGTAATCGACGTAGATTTCGGCCGCGTTCACGCTGGCATTGATATTCAGGCTTCCGTTCGGCGCATCGCGCAGGGCCCGACTTACCTTCGTGAACAGCTTTCGGGACTCGAGGTTGTAGGCGTATTCCGAGGCCTGTTGATTGGGGTATACGACCAGAGAACGATGGATCATCGTTTCAGCCGAGTCCGGCTTGCCGGTGTTTGCCAGGGCGAGGCCCAGCCCCTTGTATACGCGGGCTACGGTCTTGCGAGGGGCGATCCCGCGGCACTTGGCCAGGTTCAACTCGGCCTCCAGATAGGCCTTGAGGGCCTGGTCCCACTTCCCCGCGTTCATCGCGCTGAAGCCGGCCTCGACCTGCTGCTCTACAACGGCCAGCGAGTCCGGGTCGGCGACGGGCGAGGTAAATGCCCGCTCAATTCCGCTTGCGGCCATCCTGTCAGCGGTGGAACGCAGAAGGCCCTTCAGGATCAGGGCATCGGTCGAGTCCCTGCGGCTGCGAGGCACCACGAACAGGGCCAGACGCCCCTTTGACGCACCCTGGGCCCAGGCGATCTGGGCATAAATGCCCATCCTCAACCCAAAGTCGGTTCCAATGAAGGTCACGGCAGCAAAAAGCGCCACCGCCGGGAACCATCTCTTCCTGCTCAAGGAAGGTATCATCGAATCCTCCATCGATTGCCGTGAATAATCCCCAAAAGGTTCTAACGAAGGTCGATCCACGGATGCGCGTAGATTTCGAGCATCCCGGCCTTGTCGCCACTCAGAGTGTCCTTGCTTATCATGCCGCCGGCGATGAGCAACGTGTCGTCGTCCAGCAACTGCGTGCTGTGACCCGCCCTGGAAATGAAATGTTCCTGACCCGCCGCCAGCTGGGTAAAGCCCGCCTTTCCGTCGTTGATGCCGAACATGCACGTCTGGCCGCCCGCGTTCCCCTGGTAATCCGTGAATCCGCCAAGCACAACCGCCTTGCCCGGAATGAACGTGGGGCTGGCCGTGTGGAAGAACCGGCCCGCGCAGGCCGCGTTTTCAATGGCGCTGACCGTCACCTTGGGCTGCTCACCGGGCTCAACGGTCAGCACGAAGGCCTTGTCGGACACCGTGTACTTCCCGCCTCCGTAGGTGACCCCGCCAATCGCGACGAATTTCTTCTGGGCGGTTGGGGTCAATGGAGTCAGAGGCGTCAGGGAACTGAAATAGAGCCCCGCCAGACCAGGGGCGTCCAGGTTCACGAATGGGCCGCTTACGCCCTCTTTCTGTCTGGAAGACTGGGTGTAGACCTCCAGCAGATTGCCGGTGTCGCTGGTCCCGCCCAGGAACAGATACCGCGAAAGCCCATCGGTTGTATCGTCGAGCTTTGTGACG
>JAADHL010000082.1 GCA_013151875.1 Deltaproteobacteria bacterium | reverse complement strand
GGGCCATCGCCGACAAGGTCGTGGCCAATACCGCGGGCCTGGAACTCTACATCGTACCCATAGAGAAACTCTTTATCAGCCTGTCTGGCGAGTACAGCTGGTTGAACAGCGCCGCCAGGCTGAACGACAACAACCGCATCTTCGGCGAGGCCGCCATAGGTTACGTGATCTTCGACCTGCCCAGATTGGAAGCCACCTACACCTACAGCATCGAGCATTTCACGGACCGGTCCAGCAGGAACTATTTCAACCCCGCCCATTACCAGACCCACGGCCCAGGCCTGGTATTCAGGCATCCGGTCACCACCTGGTTCATATACGGATTGGACCTCCACCTGATGCATGCAGTCAACGACAGTTCCCTCCTGCTGACCTATGGGGCCAACATCGGGTTCCACCCCGGCGGAAGCCATCACTTCACCATCTCCTACCTGCGCACGGACACCATTTACGGGACCACGTCATCGCTGTTCAGCGAAAACGTCCTGAGAGCGGCCTATACGTACGAGTTCTGAGCGTCAGCGAACCAATAACAACCTACAAGACGGACGCGGCAGTCACGGCATGGGTGAAGCCGGAAGGATGGACTGCCGTTGATTTGATTCCTGATCAAATGATCAGTAACATCCAGGCATGACCACGGGCATCGACAGACCCACGAAGCGACAAAAGCGGGTGCTGGATTTCATATCGGATTTCCAGCTGGAAAACGGGATGCCTCCCACCGTAAGGGAAATCGCCGCAGGGCTGGGCTTTGCATCCACCAACGCCGTAGCCGGCCACCTGGCGGCCCTGCGCCGCAAGGGTCTGCTGGACAGGGCGCCCGGAAAATCCCGCGGCATCAAGGTCACGTCCGATCCGACGCGCAGGGTGCGCATGATGCCGGTGCTGGGCCGGATCGCCGCTGGACGCCCCATCCACGCGGAAGAAAACGTGGAGGACTATGTGGCGGCGGACCCTTTCCTGGTACGCGGCTTTGACGACTCGTTCGTCCTAAAGGTCGAGGGCGACAGCATGAGCGGCGACGGCATCCTCCCCGGGGACTACATCTTCGTCAAAAGGCAATCGGTCGCGGAAAGGGGCCAGATCGTGGTGGCCCTGATCGACGATGAGGCCACAATCAAGCGCTATGTTCCCCTGAATGGGGGCGCGGTTCGCCTGGAGGCATCCAATCCGGCCTACGGACCCATCGATATTTTCCCCGAATCGGATGAAAACCTGGAGATCCTGGGCGTGATGACCGGCCTGTACAGACGCATCTGAAAACCGGTTGTGAAGGGAACGAACCGCCGAATCCAGCACCTACCGACAATGAACGACCAACGATCGCCCCATCACTCTGACACATCCCACTCGCCGTCGCCGTACATGTCGATGAGGTCTTCGAGTGCCTGAGGGACGTCTTTCGTGGTGGACAGGGGATCCCCGCCGACTTCGGACATTATCTGTTCGAGGCTCTTGCCCCTGACGGCCGACCGACGGTACATCCACCACAACAGGAAATAGATGGGATGGAAAAAGCTGTACACGCCATCGTTGAATTGAGCCCCGATATGTTTCGACACATCCTCGGTGAGCCAGATATAGGGCAGCCAGGTCATGACCTCCCTGGAAAAGATCCCTCCGGCCTCCGATTTTCTGAGACGCCTCCTCCAACCCTGGGCATCCTGGGCCTGAAACAGTGTTTGGACCCACTGGACCCGGTCGGACCACTCGGACACGTGCCTCGTGATCAGCTTTCTGAGTTGGCGGCGCGCATCGCGCTGTTCGTCGTCGCCGTCGTATTCGAAAAAATCGCGGATCGCATCCCGGGTCAGTACTTTTTCCGTGCGGATTGGCCCCTTGAGGCCGTCCTGCGCCCCGAACGGCGACAGAGTCGGCCATGAACGGACCACCAGGTCCCTGGATTCCGGCTCGTCAGGGCCCAGCCGCAAATAACGGCCGTAGAGCCCCAGTTCCATGGCGTCGGCAAAGGTCGGGTCGGCAAAGACCTCCACGTGCACCAGCCTCGAACGTTCGTCCGCCCTCCCGAATTCACCCGCGCGCCACAGCTCGTCCCGCGGGGAAAGCCTTACCGCGGCGGCCTCGTCGCCTACGGGCGAGAACAGGCCCACGTACCCCGCCTTCAGCGCCTTCATCTGGTCGGGCTCGTCTAAAAGGGTCACAAGTGTGGGCCCCGTCGGTTCGGGCACAGGGGCATTTCCGCTTCCACCCGCGTGGGCGCGCAAGGCGGTAAACAACCCGGTATCCGGCGGGTCATTGGGGTCTATTCCGTCCAGATGCATGTACAGCGAAAATACAGTCAGGATGTTTTGCGGAGGTCGGGCATCCCCCTCGCCGTCTTCTGTTTTCGCCCGAGCCTTGATCTTTTCGAGCCCGACCTTTTCGAATCTGGGGGGCAGCTTGATACGATGCCGCATGAGCACGAAGTTGTTGCTGCCGAGCTCGGGAAAGCGAGCCGCCGGAACGAAGTGGGCCGCGACCACGTCCCCTGCCAGGATCGGATGTATCGGGGCGCCTTCCCTGACGGGGATATGAATGCCGTCATGCCAAGTCTGGTTCAAGCCTATGGGATAGTAGCCTCCACCCGACCGTGTTTCAATGGCCCGACAGATGAAGTCGCAAAGGGCCGATGCAGTATCCTCGGTTTCCCAGGCGCCGGAGATCACGCGGCGCGCGTCTTTTTCAGTGGACCAGGCGTCCGTCGGGAAGCGTTTTCGGCCCTGGCCCGCCTTGATTACCCCGGCGACGCCCAGGGGGACGGCAGGGATCGTGGCCTCCTGCCGCCGCAGGCCGGCGATGATGCGTTCCCAGTCCAGACCTGGACCAGGGTCCCACTTTTCGGCCGAGGAGTGCCAGTGGCACTGGATGCCGCGGAACTGGGACGCTGGCGGACTGTCCAGTACCAAATACAGGATGCGCCCGTCCTCCCCAACCGGAAAAACGGTTTCAATGCCCAGCACCTCGACCAGAACCCTCAGTACAGCGATCAGTGACCTGTACTGTTCCTCGGTATAGTTCCACGACTGGTAGGAAACCCCATTTATCACCCTGACGGCTGAACGTTCGCGGCCGGGCGCCTCGGCGTCGGGGTGCGTCAGCAGGTTGTCGGCCGGGTTGTTCAGATCGATGCCGACACTGTCGGTGTTGACCCCCCCGGCGTGAAGGGTGCGATCGGCCACGTCCGCGGCCTGGTACACGGTTCCGTCACGGTCGATCATGAAATGCGTGGAGAATCCGCGGTTCAGCAGGGTGGCGTAACAACCCCTGCTGCTGTGGGCGCCGTCATGGTGCAGAACAACTGTCTGGATGACCCTGCGCAGATTTGACGTGGGGTCTCCTGAGCCGTCATCCAAGGACCAACCATGGCCTCCCAGTTGCGATCTGCCCCCATCAGGAAGCCTCCTCGGCATCGCCAGGGGACGCGTCTCGTTGTCCTCGCTGACAAAGACTATCGGCTCGAACGATGGGCTTGTTCTGCGATAGAACGTAAAGCCCCCGGGGTCCATGAACGTGCGCACCTCGAC
>JAADHL010000085.1 GCA_013151875.1 Deltaproteobacteria bacterium | reverse complement strand
CGATGATCCTGGGCGGGCTGCGTTTCGGGGAGATCATCACCGGGGACTCGAAGTTCGGCGATGCCTACCGCGAGCTGGTCGAGGTCCACCACTATGACGACAACGTGCGCAGGATGCTGGAGATCACTCACGCTTACTGGATCAACCACGATCAGCACGAGATGATCATGCTGGCATTGTATCCCCTGCTGACATACGAAACCGACCCCGACCTTCGCGCTGAGTACCTCCAGGGCCTGGAGGACATCTGGCAGAACCAGCGTCCTGAAAGGAACCCGGAGTTCAACATGATCTACGCGGCATTGACTCAAAAGAACGCGGTCGACCTGGATGTGTCGGTGCGCACCCTGAAAGAGCTTCCCTGGGACCTGGTGATCTGGAAAGTGGACAACAGCCCTCGCAAGGACTACGAACTGGACCCCGAACCTGACCGCTTCGGAAAGGCGCAGGCCCTTGCCGTCTTCCCTTATGACGAGCGCCACGTCATGAAATGGAACCAGAACCCCTTCGCGCTGGAAGGAGGCGGCGACGGCCACGTCGAGGAGACCGGCACCCACTGGCTCCTGCCCTACTGGATGGGAAGGTACAACGGTTTGATCACCGCTCCTACGGTTGAAGCAACACCGTGATTACTGCACAATGTCTGCGGTATGGAGGAATTCGTGTGCGACACTCCCTGACAATCGCTGCCTTCCTGATGGGCGCGTTCACTTGGACCCCGGCCCACGCCGCTACATGTGGTGCTGATCCGACCGAGACATGCAAGGGATATTGCGGCGACATTTACGGGTCCGACGGTTGGTGCAACTGCGACCCGGGATGCGGAAACTGGTGCTGTCCCGACTATCTGACGTGCTGCGAGGGCTGCGTGCCCCAGTGCGCGGGCAAGGATTGCGGCGACGACGGTTGCGGGGACACGTGCGGGTCATGCCCTCCCGGCGCGGCATGGGAATGCACCGCCGCGGGCAAATGCCATTGCACACCCCTGTGCAATGGCGCGGTATGCGGAAAGGACGGGTGCGGCGGGACCTGCGGCCAGTGCGCCTCCGGCCTCGTCTGTGCCGGGGGCAAGTGCGTTGATCAGCCCTGCACGCCGGCCTGCACTGCCAAGGAGTGCGGCAGTGACGGGTGCGGCGGGACCTGTCCGCCCGGGTGCGCACCCGGCGCCTCGTGCAGCCTCTGGGGACAGTGCGTGGGATGCACGCCTCAATGCGCAGGCAAGGAGTGCGGCGACGACGGATGCTCGGGGGTGTGCGGCGAATGCAAAACGGGCGAGGTGTGCGACGTTTCGGGCCATTGCCAGGCCCTGGTCCCCGACATTCCCGACGTCCCTGATATTCCCGACATTTCAGAAGTCTTGACCGGCAACGATATACCCGCTCCACTGGACGCTGCGGACGTATACGCGCCGTCGGACGGCGGCGTGACGGATCCAGGCGCGCCGTTTCCGGACACCGGCGCCTCCGGCCAAGACACCCCATCGTTCGAGTCCGGCGGCAACGTCCCTGGCGACATCAGCGTGGCCGGTGTCCCTGAAAACTGCCCGAACGGATATTTCCTGTCCTACGGCAAGTGCGTGTTGAGCCCCGCAGGCCCCGGCTCTCCAGGCGGTTCGTGCGCAGCCGGCGGCCCGCCCGCCAGACCCTGGACGTTGCTCTTTTTGTTTCTGGCCCTGGCACCCATGGTCTGGTGGCATCGCCGAACCACATGATTTCGATGGCACACCATTTGCCCCAATCGTGATAATCTGTCGCCGCTTTTCGCGGAGCGTCCAATGAACGACAAACGGATCCGATTCGCAATAGTCGGCTGCGGCCGCATATCCGCGCACCACGCCAAGGCCATTGCCGCCCACGGCGATCGGGCCGAACTGGCGGCGGTGTGCGATGTAGTGCCCGAAAGGGCAAGCAGGGCGGCGGAAGAAGCGGGCGGCATTCCCTGGTATGACGACTACGGAAAAATGCTGGCCGCCGGCGGATTCGACGCGGTGTCGATATGCACCCCTTCCGGGCTGCACCCGGAGCAGGGAATCCAGGCCGCCGAGGCGGGTTTCCACGTAATCACGGAAAAACCCATGGCCATCTCGCTGGAGCCGGCCGATCGGCTGATAAAGACCTGCGACGACAAAGGCGTGCGCCTGTTCGTGGTCAAACAAAACCGCCTCAACTCCACCGTGCGCATGTTGAAGCAGGCAGTGGACAAGGGACGGTTCGGCCGGATCTGCTTTGCCGAGGTCAACGTGTTCTGGACCCGGCCGCAGGAATATTACGACATGGCCCCATGGCGCGGCACCAAGGCCCTGGACGGCGGCGCCTTCATGAATCAGGCATCCCATTACGTGGACCTGATGCACTGGCTGCTTGGGGACGTGGACGAGGTCGACGCATTCAGGGACACCCTGGTGCGGGATATCGAAATGGAGGATACCGGGGCCGCCATCCTGCGTTTCAAGTCCGGCGCGCTGGGGACCTTCAACGTGACCATGCTGGTCTATCCAAAGAACCTCGAGGGCTCCATTACCGTCATTGGAACCCGGGGGACGGCCAGGATAGGCGGGATAGCGCTGAACCGCATCGAGACATGGGATTTCGACCAGTACGCGGACGAGGATCGGGAGGTCCTGGATACCGCATACAACCCACCGACCGTATATGGGCACGGGCACAAGGGCTACTACGAAAACGTGATAGACGTGCTTCAGGGAAAGGCACAGCCACGGACGGACGGGCGTTCCGGCCGCCACTCGCTGGAGCTGATCCTGGCGATGTATCGCGCGGCCCAGACCGGACAACGGGTAAAGCTGCCGCTGACGTAGCCGTCGGCGGTGAGTGGACCTGGTCGGTCCATGAGTTGACAGTGTGCCCATGACGACCGGTGCATGTGCGCCGACGAGGGCGTAAGCCAAGGAGTAGAAATCCCCATCATGCAACTGCTTGACAGGATAAAGGAACGCAAGGCGACCGTGGGCGTGCTGGGTCTGGGCTACGTGGGCCTGCCCCTGGCCGCGCTGTTCTCGGGCAAGGGCTTCAAGGTGATCGGTCTGGACACCGACCCGGACAAGGTCGCGTCCCTGGCCCAGGGCAGGACCTATATCCGGCACATCCCGGACGAGGTCATCGCCAAGGCCGTCTCGGGCGGGTTCGAACCCACGACCGACTTCTCGCGATCGGCCGAGTGCGACGCGATCCTGATATGCGTGCCTACCCCGCTGACCGCCCATCGGGAACCGGACATGAGCTACGTGGTCGGGTCGTGCAGGGAACTGCTGCCTCACCTGCGCAGGGACCAGATGATCATCCTGGAGTCAACCACCTATCCGGGGACCACGGACGAGGTGATGCGCCCCATCCTGGAGGAAGGCGGGCTGACGGCGAACCGCGACTTCTGGCTGGCCTACTCGCCCGAGCGCGAGGACCCCAACAACGCCGATTTCGACACCGGCACGATCCCCAAGGTGGTCGGCGCGGACGACCCGAAGGCTCTCGAACTGGCTAAAACCCTTTACGAACAGGTCATAGTAGGCGTAATC
>JAADHL010000301.1 GCA_013151875.1 Deltaproteobacteria bacterium | reverse complement strand
GGAGATCTGGGCGTAGGTGAACTCCATCAGATCGGACATCACAAGGACGCGGCGAAACTTTTCGGGCAGCGCATTCAGGGCGTCCGTGACCGCGGCCGACAGATTGGAATGCAGGAACCGGACGTGCGGGTCGGCCCATTTTTTCTGACACTCGGACGAATACAGGGTCCCGTCCAGAAGCCCGACCCTGGCCATTTCGCCGGCGTTGCGCACGATCTTTCCGTGGCGGTAATCGTTGATGAAGATATTGGTCAACACCCTGAACAGGTATGCCTTCATGTTGCCGTCGGGGTCGATGCGGTGGAAGGCCGCGAACGACCTGACCAGGGTTTCCTGCACGAGGTCCTCGGCGTCGGGGACGGACCGCGTCAGACGCAAGGCAGTGGCAAACAGTCTGTCCATGTGCTCCAAAGCCAGCTTTTCGAATGCCCTCGAGTCGCGATTGGGTTTTTCATGCGCCGTGTTCATGGCCTTTGCCTCCTACATGAACGTAGACGTCGGCAAAGCGGGAAAGATTTGGAAAAACTTGAGCTGTCCTTGAAAGTTCCATGGAGCGCCTTGGAATTGTCTTGACGCGACCCTGGGAAAATCCCGGCTGAACTGGTCCGCCGGACCCCTGGAAGCGGTGGTCCCGTTGCCTTGCGCCGTATCCGGCCTTGTCCTAGAATCCATGCACGGAGGAAGGGGAAATGCCGGCAGTTCAGGCGCAGGTCCTGGCACAGATGGCCAAGGCCAATTTCAAGGCCAAGGCGATACGATTGCCCTTGGATTTCAAAGGGTTCACGGACCAGGCCCCATTTGGAGCAAAGGACCAGAAGACCCCGAATGCCGCGGCCATGTTCATACCCCCCAGCACCCTGAGCTATCACGTGGACACGGCCAATGTCATCGGTAAAAACGTCGAGGAACTGATAGACGCGTGCGCAGACGCGATCGGCAAAGGCATGTCCCAGTGGCAGGCTGGGGCAAAGTTTACTGGGGTACTCATCAACGGCCCGGTCGGCATGGCCATCCCTGGTTCGCTGGTGGCCCCTCCTTTCATGTCCGGCCCCATGCTTTTCTCGATGGTTGACATGGCGGGCAGGCAGCCGACCTTCATTCAGTATGCGCGCTCGATCACCTTTGCCATAGGCATGGCATTCCAGGTCTGGCAATCGGGCTACATGGTCATGATGACTTTCCCGGGGGGGGCGGTCTGCTCCGTGACGATGCCGCCGTCGCCCAACATCCCCCTGCCCCTGGCGGCGGGATTCAGCCCGGGTGACGCAATGATGTCCGCGGCGTCGTTGAAGGGCCTTATGCTGGCGAACCATGGATTGCCGGGGAATCACGCCATGGACATATTCGATGCGTTCGCCCAGGCGTTTGCCACGCTCTTCATGACTTGGAAGGGTTCCACAATGATAACCGCTGTCATCGGGGCCGGCGGAGTCGCGCCTCCCCCTCCCGCCCCTCCGGCTCCGGTAGTCATGGCAACCGGAAACATGGGTTCATTGCCTTGAAGGATAGAGAATGCCTGCCGCGTCAAGGATAGGAGACAAATCGCGGTGCCCAGCGGACGCGCACGGCTGTCCGGGATGCCCCCACTCGGTAATCGGGCCCGCCGTGGCGGGTTCTCCCAATGTGCTGATCAACGGCATTCCGGCGCTGAGGGTGGGAGACCCCGGTATTCACGCGGCGTGTTGCGGCCCGAACACATGGACCGCGACCGCGGGATCGAGTACCGTGTTCATCAACGGAAAGGCGGCTCATCGCGTGGGCGATCAAGACGCCCATTGCGGCGGGGTGGGCCAGATGGTCGATGGCAGCCCCGACGTCGATATTGGAGGATGAAAGGTGGCTGAACCCCCGGACCGGGACGTGCTGGAGACCCAGGCAAGGCTGGCTGGGCTGGGTGTCCTGGCGGCCGGCGTGGCGCATGAACTGGCGAATCCCCTGGGGTTCCTGAAGTCGAACACCGACTTCGTGCTGGCGCGTCTGTCGCGGTTGATCGGGAAGTCCGGTGATCTGATGGACCCGGAAGCCCGAGGCACCCTGGATGAAATCCGGCAGATACTTTCCGAAAATGTGGACGGAATACGACGTTTGACGGCGATTTCCTCTGAATTGAGGCTGGTTTCGCGCTCTTCCGGTCAGACCAGGCCCTGCGACGTGGAAGAGGTTTTGGAAAGGGCGCTGTTGCTGACCCATAATTTGTTGAAGTACAAGGCGGACGTCATCAAGGGGTTCGAGCACCCGCCCGCGGTGATGGCGGACGAAGGCAAGCTGACCCAGGTGTTCGTCAACCTGCTGGCGAACGCTGCCCAGGCCATCGACCGACGAACACGGCGAGGTCCGCATCGACACGCGGCAGGCTGATGGAATGACGGTCGTGGCCATCAGCGATACCGGCTGCGGTATTCCGGAAGGAAACATGGGGCGGTTGTTCGAGCCCTTTTTCACGACGAAACCCCCTGGCGTGGGCACCGGCCTGGGCCTTTGGATGGTCGACAAGATCATTCGCGAGTCCGGCGGATCGATAGATGTGAATTCCGAGGCCGGCAAAGGGACCACCTTTACGGTCAGTCTGCCTTCATCGGATGGAGGAACGCAGTGATGTCCGGTAACTCGTCCAGCGACCTGTTGAAAGACGCAGGGATTCCAAGACGCCGGGAAGCGGAACCTGCTTCCCGAAAGGCCGAGCCGTTGCTGCCGGATGAGGACCTCGGCGTTCTGCCGGCGACTTACGATGAAGACCGCCTGGTCGTAGTCCCCAGGGACCCGGAGTGGCTGTTCCTGGTGTGGGATGTGTCCGATTCCACGGCCGGCGCCGCGGCCCGCGAGGTGCCGGAGGGGAAAGACATGCTGAGGTTGGTAGTGACCGATGTCGGCGGCGCGGAGGCGACGACCGAACTCAGCGTGCCCGAACACGAGAATCGCTACTACGCCAGGTTGGAGGTTCCCGGGGTCTTCGTCAGGGCCGAACTGGGAAGGAAGGGGCTCGATGGAAAGTGGTTCCTGATGGTCGGCTCTGAAAGGACCATATTGCCGGTGAATCGTGTGAGGCCGGGTCCGGCGAGGTTCGCGAATCTGCCGTTCGACTCCCCGTTGCGTGGCGGGGTATTGTCGGGATCGGCGGGGACCGGCGTATCCGGCCGTCTGTTGACCGAGGACGAATTCAATGGGTTTTTCGGCGAACAGCCCTACGGCTCATCGGATCGACTCCAAAATCGATCCCAGGATTGATTATGCCTGACGCGGGTTACAAAGGACACTTGGCCGTGGTGCTGCACGCGCATCTGCCGTTCGTAAAGCACCCCGAGTACGAGGACTTCCTGGAAGAGGATTGGTACTTCGAGGCCGTGACCGAGACCTACCTGCCCCTGCTTGAGATGATGGAAGGGCTTGTCGCGGACAACGTGCCGTTCGCCCTGAATATGGTTGTTTCGCCCACCCTGGCGGCCATGATGGAGGACCGTCACCACGCTGGGAGGTTGAGGCGCTATCTGGATCGCAACCTGAATCTGGCAAGGAAGGAAGTCCGTCGCCTGCAAGGGGACGGCAGCCTGGGCCCGGTTGCGCGGTTCTATCTGGAGAGGCTGGAACGCCTCGACGCACTGTACATGGATCGATACGGTGGGGACCTGCTGGGGGCGCTGAGGCGCATGATGGACCTCGGGCATCTGGAACTGATGACGTGCGCCGCCACCCACGGTCTGCTGCCTGTGTTGCGCCGCAATCGTTCGGCGGTGCGCGCGCAGGTGCGAATAGGCGCATTGGAATACGAAAGACACTTCGGCCGGCGACCAATGGGGATCTGGCTGCCCGAGTGCGGCTACTACGAAGGGGTCGAGGACTTCCTGGCGGACGAGGGCATACGCTATTTCGTGGTGGACTCCCATTGCCTGAAATTCGCCGACCCGACACCAGTCAACGGCGTATATGCGCCCGTGTTCACGCCCAGCGGCGTCGCTGCGTTCGGGCGGGACCCGGAGTCTTCCAAACAGGTCTGGAGCGGCGAAGAGGGTTATCCCGGCGATGCCTATTACCGCGAATTCTATCGGGACCAGGGTTATGACCTACCCATCGATCTGGTGCGTGATTTCGTGCAGCCCACGGGTCATCGCAAGCAGACCGGCCTGAAATATTACAGGATCACGGGCGACGTGAAGCTGGACCGGAAGTCACCGTACATACCAGGCGCCGCCAGGGACAGGGCGGCCGAGCACGCGGGCAACTTCATGTTCAACCGCGAGCGGCAGATCGAGCATCTGGCCGGCGCCCTGGGTCGGCCCCCCTTGGTGGTCGCTCCGTACGATGCGGAGTTGTTCGGTCACTGGTGGTTCGAGGGACCCGACTTCCTGGGATTCCTGTTCCGCAAGGCGGCATTCGACCAGGACGTGTTCGAGTTCACCTCGTTGTCCGGTTATCTGAGGGCGAACCCTGTGCAGCAGGTCTCGGCCCCGGCCACGGGTTCCTGGGGCGACAAGGGGTATTTCGAGGTCTGGGTCAACGAAGGCAACGACTACGTCTACAGGCACCTCTATCACGCGGCGGACGAGATGTCGCGGCTGTGCGCCGAGTACCCTGATGCTGATGGAATCAGGCGGCGCGCCTTGAACCAGTGCGCGCGAGAGCTGCTCCTGGCCCAGGCTTCCGATTGGCCGTTCATTGTCACCATGGACACGATGGTCGAATACGCGCATCGCAGGATACGCGAGCACGTGCTTCGTTTCGGGCGCCTGGCCGACCAGGTGCGTAGGGACGCGATTGACGAGTCGTGGCTCGGTACGCTGGAGTCGCGCGATTCATTGTTTCCTGAAATCGACTATCGCGTCTACGGCGAGGGAACATGAGACTCAGGCCGCACCACCTGTTCTGCGTTCAGGGCTACAAGGGGACCGATACCGAGGATGACTACCTGGTCAACCTGCGCTGGATCGCCGACAGGGTCTGGCAGGAGCCCTACACCCCGGTGGAGGTGGTGGACGGTCCCGACGACGTATGCGCCATGTGTCCTCACCTGAAGGACGGGCTGTGTCTATGGAAGGAGGCGGGTGAGGATGTGGTGCGCGCCCACGACGCGGCGCTTTTTTCGGCCCTGGGCCTCGCGGACGGCCAGACCACTTCCATTGCCGAGATCCGCGTGAAGCTTCAAACGGACCCCGCGGTCGACGCCGCAGTCAGGAAACAGTGCGCCGGCTGCCCCTGGCTGGATAATTGCGCCTTTATGAACGGCGAACTGTAGACATTTTCTCAGTGAACATGGTGCGTTCGTCATTCCTCTTTCAGAAACTCAGCGGGGTCCAGTTCCTCTGTGCTCGGCTCTTTGCCGTCCTCGGCCGACAAAAGGACCTCCAGGCGGGCCTGTGCCTTGTCCAGGACCCCCCTGGCCGACTGGAGCATCTTTACGCCCTGGGTGTAGAGGGCGATTGACTCCTCCAGGGGGAGGTTTCCCTTTTCCAGTTTTTCCACGACCTCGTTCAGCTCTTTGAGGATGTCCTCGAAGCCTTTTTCAGTGGTGTCGGCCATGGAGCCTCCTTATTTCCCGACGCAGTCGAGGTGTTCGCTGTCCTTGAAATGGTCCTTTCCAATCTCGTCGACGAGGTCAAGCACGGCTTTGCACCATCTTTTTTGCGCGTAACCCCACTTGTGTTTCTCCAACAGACGCCCGGCCTCTTCAAGGTGAGTCCGGATCTCGTCGATGGCGTCCTCCCCCTCGACTTCCCATAGGGCCTGGGCCAGAAATATGTGGTTCAAGGGATGTTCCGGGTACTCCCACGCCACCTTGGCCAGGATCTGCACGGCCTTGTCGCCGTCGCCTATCCCCTTTGGCCAGCTGGGGGCCTGCAGATACAGCATTCCGAGT
>JAADHL010000149.1 GCA_013151875.1 Deltaproteobacteria bacterium | reverse complement strand
TATCCGTCAGGGTTGAGGACGGCGAGGTGGTGGTGAGGCGGCTGCCCTGGGGTTCCCCGTCGAGGCGGCTGGTGGCCGAGTTCATGGTGCTGGCATGCACGCTCGCCGGGCGGTTCGCCAGGGACAACGGTATCCCGGCCGTCTACCGCAGACAGGACCCGCCGGATGACCCGGACGCGGCCTCTGAATTCGAGCCCGGTTCACGTCCCCACTTTTTCAGGATGGTTCGCTCCATGCGCCGGGCCGTCATAACCACGCAGCCCGACTTCCACTATGGCATGGGGGTGGTGGGCTATACCCAGGTAACATCACCCCTGAGGCGCTTTCAGGACATGTTGGTTCAGATCCAGTTGAAGGGGTTTCTGAGACACGGCAGGGCGCCTTTGGACACGGACAGGATCCTGAGAATTTTCGGTGACCTGGAAAACCGTGGGGACGCTATCACCCGAACCGAACGCGAGGCCAGGCGATACTTCCTGTTGAAGGCCCTGAGCCGTTCCAAGGGCGCGGAGGAAACAGGGGAAGTACTGGCCGTGCAGGGCTCGCGCGCCATCGTTGAACTGGACCGTTTCGGTCTGGAGGCTCCAGTGCCCGGCGGGGGTCGGCTGAAACCCGGCGCCAGGGTCAGGTTGCAGGTGCAGGACGTGGATCCCCGCCGCGACAGAATCAATTTACGGCTGGCATGAGCAAGACGAATCATACACATCCATGGGTCGGTTTCCTGCACAAGGTCCGTTCACCTTCCAGGTACGTGGGCGGCGAATTCGGGTCAATTGCGAAAACGCCTGCAAAGGACCAGGCGTCCCTGGCCCTGATATTCCCCGACGTCTACGAAGTGGGCATGTCCCACCTCGGGTCCCAGATCCTGTACGACGTCATCAACAGAGAGCCTGACCTGAGACTGGAGAGGTGCTACGCGCCCTGGTCGGACATCGAGGCCGAACTCAGAGCCCGGGAACTGCCCCTCGTCACGCTCGAGAACCACCTGCCCCTGACCGATTTCGACATGGTCGGATTTTCCCTTCAGCACGAGCTCAGCTATACCAATGTACTGAACGTGCTGGACCTGTCCAAAATCCCCTTGATGGCCGCGGATCGCGACGACGACGTGCCCCTGGTGCTGGGAGGCGGCCCGTGCGCCCTTCGTCCCGAACCGATGGCCGTGTTCTTTGACGCCTTCCTGGTCGGAGAGGCCGAGGACGCCCTGCCGGACCTGCTCAGGCTGGTGGGCCGGATGCGCAGGCAAGGGGCTTCGCGGGGTGACATCATTCAGGCCCTTGCTCAAAGGGAAGGGGTGTACTGCCCCGTTCTGTACCCGACGCGCCCGGATCCCGCTACAGGCATGCTCATCCCACATGCCGACTCCACGGCGCCGGACCGGGTAGGCCGCTTGTACGTCAGGGACCTGAACTCCCACCCGCTTCCTCTGCGCACCGTTGTGCCCTGGAACCGGGCGATTTTCGACCGCACGTCGGTGGAGATATCGCGCGGATGTTCGGAAGGGTGCCGCTTCTGCGAGGCGGGGTACACCTATCGCCCGCTCAGGGACCGCTCTCCAGACGACGTCATCCGAACCACCCTCGCCAATGTCGGCAACATGGGTTATGAGGAGGTCTCCCTGGGCGCCCTGTCCCCCTCGGATCACCCCGGCCTGGAACCCATGGTGCATGCCCTCTCAAGCGCCCTGTCCCCAAAGGGCGTGACCATGACCGTATCTTCCCTGCGCGCATACGGCCTGTCGGACAGGGTCCTTGCGGACCTCAAGACCGTACGCGCCACGGGCCTGACCATGGCGCCTGAGGCCGGCTCACAGCGCCTGCGGGACGTGATCAACAAGAATGTGCGCGACGAGGACCTGATCGATGCCGCGCGAAGGGCGTTCGCGGCCGGATGGCAACGTATCAAACTGTACTTCATGATCGGACTGCCCACCGAGACCGAGGACGACATCGTTGCCATTGCCGGGCTGTGCCGGGAGGTGCTCAAAGCGGGCCGCGAGGTATCAAAGAGGGTGCGCGTGACCGCCTCGGTGGGCGTGTTCGTGCCCAGGCCGCATACGCCATTCCAGTGGGAGGGCATGGCCCCGATTCCGGAAATCGATTCCAGGCGAACCCTACTGCGCAACGCCCTGGGCAAGGGGATTCACCTCAGGTTCTCCAGCGGCCCGATGTCCCGCCTGGAATGCGCCATGGCCCGCGGCGACAGGAGGATGGGCGAGGTCATACACAATGCCTTTTTGAAGGGTTGCAGGTTCGACAACTGGGACGACGCGGTCAGGTTCGATCTGTGGGATGAGGCGTTCGAGCAGGCGGGCGTTGACCGCGAGGCGTTGTTGGGTCCATTGCCCGTTGATGCCAAGCTGCCCTGGGAGGTGGTGGACCCGCTGGTGTCCAGAAAATTCTTACTGCGTGAACGGGAAAGGGCCTTTGCGGGCCGTCCCCTCGCCCCCTGCGAAAAGCCGTCCACGCCGGGCCGAAGACCGAACAGCGAGGACTTCGCAAAGGCTGACAAGGTGATCTGTTATCGCTGCGGGGTCCCTTGCGATTCCAGGGAACTTGCGCATGATCGGGCCCAAACCGTTAGGCGAGCTCAAGCGCTCGGTCAGGCGGTCGAGGAAGCCATGCCACAGGAAATGCCCGCGGCCGCCGAGGCAATATGGCACTTGGTATTCACCAAGGACCGCCAGGCGGCGTGGCTGTCCCAGAAGGACCTCGTCAAGCATCTGCCACGTATCCTGCGACGGGCCGGTCTGGTGCCCGCGCTTTCAGGCGGCTATCATCCCCAGCCCCGCATCACCTACCGCCCGCCTTTGCCGGTCGGCTACCGGAGCGCCGGGGAATGGATCACCGCGGTCCTGGACGTGGGTTCGGGTGATGCGCCCGCAATCGATGCCCTGAACAGGGCCACCGTGCAGGGGATGATTTTCCTTGACGCCTCGATCTCCCGGGTGCGCCGTCCACGACCCGGACTTACGCGTTATGCCTTCATGTCCAGCATTGAACCCGACGGCCTCGCCCGAAAACTGCCAAAGGCCCTGCGCGTCGAGGCCCTGTCGTCCGACGAGACCTTGGCCCTGTCCATGTTGGGCCGGGCGAACGACCAGATTCCTTGCGTGCTCGACTGGCCCGAACAGGGACGACCGGCTGGTCGACCACACGACATATTATCCGAGGCGATGGGGGTCGACATGGCCCCGAATCGGTTCGTGAGGCTGTACGACCACCCGGACCTGAGGTAGACCATGCCCGCTCCAATCACACCCGACACATTCGCGCCGGATCCATTCATCTGGGTCGAACCGGCGGCCCTTTTCGTCATGGCCGCGTATTTCGCGATCCGGTTTTGGCGCGGTGGGTCGGCTGGTTGGGCCTTTGTTTGGGACTACGCCCTTGTCGCGCCAGCCGCGTGGCTGGCCGAGGATTCGTGCATCCGCATGTTCGGTTTCTATGGGTATGCTGACGGATGGCACCTCTTCCTGGACCGCGTACCGGTCATGGTCGCCCTCATCTGGCCACTAGTGATCCTGTCCGCCCGGGACATCACGCAGCGGCTTTATCGAGGGAGTCCCATCATTCAG
>JAADHL010000272.1 GCA_013151875.1 Deltaproteobacteria bacterium | reverse complement strand
TGATACCGAACAAGGTTTGCGTAGGGAGCGGGGATGAGGGCTGCGAGACGACCCGCAGACAGCGGGATGGCGCTCGACGGCACGCTGTCGAGCAGGTACTATTGACTTACGGGTTACTCGAGATCAATGGCGAATGTGTAAACCAATTAATCGCGAAAAAGTGAAACTTGCAAAGTGGTCTCTACAGCGCACCATCCCCGCACAATCAAAGAATGAAGCGGGTACTGTTTCCATTTGGTTCAAGCCATTCAACGCGGAATCCGTTCCTGCTGATCAAACCTAACAGGAATCATCATTATCCCCCACCTGATCCCCCACTTTTTCGTGACGATGTATGGTGACGTTCAGCATGGCCGCAGCGCAGCGATTTCAGGGGGCGTTTATCGGGGGGTAAGACGGTTGGAAGGGGTTGATATCGCAAGTCTTTGAGGTTTTTAGCTAAACCACCGTGATCATTGCCCGAGTGGGCTTTTCACACGGTGGAAGTCACTGGTTCAAATCCAGTATCGCCCACTTGCAAGACATTTCGATGTGCGGCTGGAGTTCACGGAACGAGTTCGAGAGGCTCTGTCTATTTCCCGTTTGGTGGGGCGGCGAACAGGTGACGTTTTGTGTGGACGTACCAAGCGAAGCCCAGCCAGCATGCCAGGAGGGTCGCCGTCATGAGCTTGACCATTCCCTCCAGTTGACTCGGATCGATCAGGTCCTGTATCCCACCCATTCCAGCCATGTCACCGATCCCCTGGAAATCGCCGAGTTGGAGACCGACCCATGCCTTCACAGCGGCATCGTCGATGAGAAACCAGAGGCGATCAACAGAGTAGATCGCCACTCCGATCAGCGTTGCCGCGTAACCCCAGTGCCTGAGGGTCCACAGTCCAGCGCCCATTGCCGCGTACAGCGCTGTGAACAGAAGGTGGTACGCAACGGCCGACGCGCCCGTGTGGACCGCGCCGGCGAAAACGACCGGGGATGTAAGGGAAAACAGTTCAAAGACCGCAGATACCAGGAACAATGCCCCGGTAAACCGCATGGTCCACCTGCCCTTGACGCGGATATCCCGATTTGCGGGGCCGGACGCATCCGGCGGCTTCCAGCCGTCCTTGGTCCGCATGGCGCCGCAGAAACGACATAGAACGGCCTCGTCACGGATTTCCTCGGCACAGAAGGGACACTTCACGGCGACTCCTTCCGGGAACCAGGAGGGAACCGCTGGCTCCCAAATCCGGGACGGGTGATGTAAGGACGCAAGGGAGAGCGCCTCGCGACGCCCCCCTTGCGTGGATCATGGGTCCGTCAGGCGGACCTACCAGGTGCGATTGCTGCGATAGCCGCCACCGCCGCCGCCGTGGTTTTCGCGCTCGCGCGGGTAGTCCACCTTGACGTTGCGGCCGTCAATGGCGAGCCCGTCCATCTCGTCCTTGCACTTCGATGCGGATTCTTCATCGACGAAAGTCACGAAACCGAAGCCGCGCGAACGGCCGGAGTCGCGATCCGTAATGATCCGGACCTCTTCGAGATCACCGTACGGACTGGCTGCGCTGCGCAACGAATCCTCGGTTGTTGCCCATGCAAGACCGCCAATAAAAAGTTTGTTCTTCATCTGAAACACTCCCTTGGAACATCTCGGGGCGTCAAGCCCCGAATCTGGTGCCCACGGCACCCATCATGGAGGCCACCGACGGATCGGTGTCCGGTCGTCCTGATTCCCGACGCTGATGCGCCTTCGTCCGTTCCGGGCTCCATGACGGTCTGTTTAGCGACCATGACGGGATTCGGTAAGGATCGATCTGGGGAGGAAAACCACCTCAAAACCAATCAGCATTATACATGTATTTGAAATTGATGGAAGTTTTTTTTGCGTCCTCGTCATGGAATCGTACGCTGCCGGGCCATTTTGACTCTAGACATCGGCGGAGCATCCGTTGCTCATGGAACGGGAGGCGGCGGAATGGTATCGTGGCGTGTACGGGTACCGGTATGATCGGTTCAGGAATGTGACTGGAGGGAGCAATGAACTCGGGTGAAGGACGGTTTTCGTGGACATTGGCGGCATTGGTCGCAGGATTTGCGCTTGTGGGCCTTGTCGGTTGTGGGGGCAGCGGCGGGTCGGGGCCGGGGCCGCTTGGTTCCGGGGCCAGGGTGTACGGACGCGTCCTTGATTCCACTGGCGATACGCCAATGCCCGGGGTCCTGGTGACTGCGGTCAGGGATGGTCAGGAGGTGTCCAGGGCCTCCAGCGACGCCGACGGCCGGTTCATGGTTGAACTGCCGGGGGCCGGCGCCTATGCGTTGACCGCGACCAAGGAAGGCTACACGTACGCGCAGCGCGCCGTGGAGTTCAAGGCCGGCGGAGTTCAGGCGGTGCGCAAGATGTATCTGACGCCCATCGACCCGAAACCGATTGTGGTGGGACCGGAGGGCGGCAGGGGGTTCAACTCGGACAAATCCATGGAACTGGTCGTGCCCGCGGGCGCCCTGGGTTCGAAGGCCGATATGCGCGCCACCTGGTACAAGCGTGGCAACACCCTGCCCAACGACCTGCCCGATCTCTCGCATTTTACCTATGCCTGCGAACTGACCAGCGACGGCGGCGATTCGTTCGCAAAGCCGATTACCGTACGCATGAAAAACACCAGGGGCTTCGCCGCGGGCACCTCCATTCCCGTGGGCGTGTACAGCCCGGATACCTTGAAATGGGAGCATGAATCCATGGGCCGCGTGTCGGACGACGGGCAGTGGGTGGAGTACGAGGTGAGCCATTTTTCACCCAGGGACTGCAACCTCGGGCGCATGTCTCCTGCCGGCAGCGGAGGGCCTGGATCCGCGTCCGACGGGTCGGCGTGGTCCCGCCAGTCCAGGAACAACCACCCTTGCAGCGCCCTTAGCGCGGGCTCGTTCGTGGGCGTGGCGGACGGCCATCTGACGGTCGGGCACGGCGTTCCCGGCTACCTGTCGCTGGGCAAGAGACGATCTCTGCACATGCAGTACAACTCGGCCGCGGCGAACCCCTCCACCATGCTGTGGCTGACCTACGACATCACCCAGACGGCCACGATACTGCCGGATCGCATCAGGTTCATCGCAGAGATCGGGGGCAATCGGGTGGAGCACGTGTACGACCCGATGGAGATGCCCATGACGTTCGGTTATCAATGGGACGGCAAGGACCCCATGGGCAACGACCTGCCGGATGGGGTCTACGACTATCGCATGACCCTGGTCAACGAGTACAGGACCACGTTCGCCACGGTGGATCGGTTCGGAGGCGAGGCCGTGCAGGACACCGGAGTGGAGGCGGACGAGTATCTGGGGCTGGACAGCGTGTTCGAGGGGACCATCGAGTTGAACCGTCACAGGGATGAAAAGGCGTGGCCAGCGGGCGTGGGTTGGGGTTTCGTGGGGGTCCATCAGCTCGATGTCCTGGCCAACGGCACGGTGCGCATCAGGGGCGGCGATAACTCGTTGTACGGTTTCACGCCCATCGAAGGGGGCGGCTTCGAGGCCATGGCCGGTGGTTTTTCCCGTATGGAAGCCGTGGCGGCGGGTGGACATGCCTGGACCTGGCAGGACGGCACGGTCATAGAGTTCG
>JAADHL010000055.1 GCA_013151875.1 Deltaproteobacteria bacterium | reverse complement strand
GTGGGTCCTGACGAGCACCGCCCTTTTGTGGATCCTGGTGACCCTTCTGTTTCTCTACGTATACGTGGTCAAGAGGAGGCGGGCCTCGCTCAAGAAGGATGCGTGGACGATACAGGATGAGATCGAGAGGATCAGGATACAGGCCAGGGAAAGGGGAATCGAACCATACGACGTGCAATGAAGCCGCTTCTGACCACCCTGCTGGTCGAGCCGGTGGTGACGGACGGCGAACTCGACCGCGGGCTGTTGAGGGTCTTGCCACCGGAAAGGCGGGATCGTCTGGTCCTGGCTTGGCCCGGCACTGATTTTTCCGGGTTCATGGGTGTGATCAGGCGCGCAGCGCTTGCCGGGTTCAAGAGGGTGCGCGTGGCCTTTTCAGGCACTGAACTCGACGAGGGTGCCCTGGAATCGGTTGTTCGGGCCGGGGCCGACGAAATAGAGATCGAGATACCCCTTGTCTTTCCGCTCGAAACGGTACGCCGGATGCGCGAGGCCGGAACCTTGAGCCATGTGACCATGACCCTGAACCATCCATGCTCACCCGATGAAACGACCTCCGCGATTCCCAACCCGTGCGGCGCGGATGAATTGAAGGTCGTTTCCACCGGCGGCGCATCGATGACGCGACTCGATGCGCTTGTTGAAAAGGCTTCGGATTGGTACAGGCGGTTGTCCGTCAGGGGCGCCCCTCTGTGCCGCCTGAACAGCCTCGGACCCGGCAAGGTGCTGTCCAACACCATCGAGGCCCGTTTTCCACCTGGTGTCCTGCGGATGGGATTCGAGAGGCCTGAGCGGGTCTATCATGGGACCTGTCATGGTTGCGGTCTGGCCCTGGCCTGCGACGGCCATGGTTACGAGGCGCTGGCTCATGGGAAGGGGATGGAGTTTCGCGCGTTCGACGCGGCGGGTCGCAAATCAGCAAGAATGGTGTCTGGCCGCCCTTCCGAGCGGATCCATCCCTCCAGCTTCATTACCGGTCTGCCCCTTGTTTTGGGCGTATCGAAAGGCATCAGGCCGTGCGGACGAATCGTGATCACCAGGGCGAACCTCGATCGTCAGATTCAGATGCTCAAAAACGAGGGTCTTTACACAAACGTGGTCGCACCGGACGAAGCGCCCGAAGACTGCGACAGGGGTGGTGACGGCCCCGACAGGCTGTTTCACGTTTTCTTTTCCGTGGGCTCCAGGAATGCCGACGAGGCGGCCGCGCTCGAACGGGATTTCACGGCCGCTGAAAACTCGGGACGTCCATTGGGACCCGAAGCCTTTGCCAGGTCCATGGGACAAGCCCTTGGCTATCCAAGGTGCTGCGTTGACGCCTTTGTGGCAGCGGGGGCGGATGCAACCACCTCGGATCTGATCCGCGCGGCTCATGGAAGGAGCCATGCGTTCGACTGGCGCCTCAACTGCCTGGATCCGCTGTCGCCGTTCACCCTGGTGCCCCATGTTCCGTGCTCTTTCGACTGCGAGGCAAGCGTTGCCATTGGGGACGGCGTGGCCGATGCCTTGGCCGGGGCCTTTCCATTCATTGACGGAACTGCCCGTGAGCTGTTGGGACGGACCGTGCTGTTCATCGATCAGGAACGCGCGGTCGCATTCGATGGGAAGGCGGATCCTGACGGCAGAGGCGCGCGTTACCATGTTGCCGATCTTCTTTTGGCGAGGCGGCCGGTCGAAGCCGGTTCGAGCAGCGCGCGCGCAGGATTCGTGGACGCGATCATGCCGGTCCTGTGGGCGTCGGATGGTTTTCGCGTGGAAGGCAATTCACTGGTGATCAAGCGGAACGAAAAGGAGGTCTTTCGCGAGAGGTTCGATGAGCGGCCTCTGGTTTTTCCGTTCGGACAATCTTGATCAGAGGCTTGCAGCCTTCCTCAGCAGGTCGACGCAGCGATTCGAATAGCCCCACTCATTGTCGTACCATGTCACGACCTTTACCAGCCGGCTGTTGGCCATGGTCATTGTGGACAGCGAATCGAAAATGGATGAATGTGGGTTATGAACGATGTCGGATGACACCAGCGCGTCGTCGGAGAACTGTAGGATCCCCGCCATGGGACCCTCGGCCGCTTCCCTCACGACGGAATTGATCTCTTCTTTCATCTCGGCTGGCTTGCGCACCTGAATCCGCTCCAGCTCGCACACGAAGTCCACGATGGAGCCGTCATGCACGGGCACGCGGATTGCCATGCCGTCCAGGCGGCCCTCCAGCTCAGGGATGATCTTCCCGATTGTCCTGGCCGCCCCGGTGGTCGTCGGGATGATGTTGGCGGCGGCGCTGCGAGCCCTGCGCAGGTCGCTTTTGTGCACCACGTCCAGCAGTTTCTGGTCCCCCGTGTAGGCGTGGACCGTGGTCATGAACCCCCGGACCAGACCGAAACAGTCGTTAAGGACCTTGACGATGGGGGCCAGGCAATTGGTCGTGCAAGACGCGTTCGAGATGATCCTGTGTTCAGCCTTGAGGTCGCCGTCATTTACACCAAGGACGATGAGCGCGTCCACTGGGTCCTTTGGCGGCACGGTCAGCAGGACCTTCTTGACGCCTTGGCTCGCCAAGTGGCCCGCGACCTGGTCCCGCTTGCGGAACACGCCGGTGGACTCGATCACGTAGTCCACGCCGAAACGGTCCCACGGGATCTCTTCGGGCACCCGATGGGACAGCACCTCGATGGGATTTCCGTCAACGATAATCCGACGTTCGTCGGTTGAAACCGTGCCGGCGTACCTGCCGTGCGTGGAATCGAACTGGAACAGCTTGCCCATGAAATGAACGCCCCTGGCGTAGTCGTCGGGATTTATCAGGTCGTTTATGGCCACGATGCGAAATCCGCCCTGTTCCAACATGGCCCTGGCGACCAAACGCCCGATTCTGCCGAAACCATTGATGCCGACCTTCAATTCATCAGCCATTATCGTCTCCTTCGGTTTGTGAGATTCTCCGGCAACCGGGGGGATTTTAGTCGGCCCTGGGCGTGTTGACAATCACGGCCTTTAGCCCCATGATCTTGCCGTGCTGAATTGAGGGTTTTCAAGATGTTGGACATCTGGAGAGACGTAATAATGAAGGCGGTTCTCGAACGGTTTTCACCGGTCGCGTTAAGGATTCTTTCCGACCCGCGGGTCCAGTCTTTGCTGACACAGGCGCTGAACCTGCAGGCCGACATGCGTCAGAACATCGAGGCCCAGGTCAAGCTGGTGGCCAGGACTCTGGAACTGGTGACGCGCGACGAACTGTCGTCGCTGAGAGCAGTGGTCAAGAGCCTCGAGGCCGAGCTGAATAGAATCAAGCAGAGGCCCGCCCCCGTCCAGCCGGCCCAGACGGCCCCCGAGTCGGTCGCCAGGTCCAGAAAGACCGTGGTCAGAAAACCCTCCACGCCGAAAACGCCGGTCCAGAAGTCATCTGTCAGGAAAACATCCGTCAGGAAGTCGCCTGCCAAGAAGGCGTCCGCCGAGAAAACGACGGTCAAGAAGACCCAGGCCAAAAAGACAGCGGACAAGAAGTCCACGGCCAGGAAATCCCCCGTAACGAAAGAGTCGGTCGGAAAGACTCGGGCGAAAAAGGCCCAGACAAAGAAACCGTTGCGGAAAAAGCCGGCCGCTAAAAAGTAACCTGGTTGCTACCAGGCCATTCGCCTG
>JAADHL010000280.1 GCA_013151875.1 Deltaproteobacteria bacterium | reverse complement strand
AGCGAGATCAAGGAGGTGGTCAAATTCACCGAGGACCACGCCTTACGGGACGGAAAGGGCACGTTCGTGACCGTGGGCGGTTTCGCGACGATCCTGACCGAGCTGGTGGACGCCATCGTGAATGGGCAGGCCATGAGCCTGAGCCTGTCCCTGTTTCTGGTGGCGTTGCTTGTGGGCCTCCTGTTCCGTTCGGTCGCCGCGGCGTTCATAGCCTCGATCCCCCTGGTCATGTCCATGGTGCTGCTGTTCGGGCTCATGGGTTATCTGGACATCGAATTGAACATCCCCACCGCTATGCTGTCGTCGATGATGGTGGGCATAGGAGTGGACTACACGATACATTTTCTGTGGCGTTATCGGGACGAACGCGCGCGCGGCAACGAGCCGCTGGACGCGATCATGACCACCCTGACCACCACCGGCCGGGGAATCGTTTTCAACGCCCTGTCCGTCATAGTGGGTTTTTCGGCGATGTTCGCC
Organism: Deltaproteobacteria bacterium; assembly: GCA_013151875.1. Lineage (GTDB taxonomy): Bacteria > Myxococcota_A > UBA9042 > DTJE01 > DTJE01 > JADDHL01. The sequence continues at coordinate 5,338 of JAADHL010000280.1, read as the reverse complement.
TCGGCGTTTCTGCCGGTGCGTTTCTTCGGTTTCCTGGTAGTGGTGTCCATAGGCACGTGCCTGGTGGGCGCCCTGGTTCTGATGCCCGCGCTGCTTCTGTTGCTCAGGCCCCGCTTTCTGGAGCCTGTCGCGGCGGACGAGTGACGGGAACAAGGAGGTTTTACATGTTTTTCAATACCCGGACCCTCGTCCTGTCCGCGCTGGCGTCGTTCCTGCTGTCCGGGACGGCGGTCGCGCAGATGCCCTCTGGATACGACATCGCGCTCAAGGCCAGCAAGGCAGCCAAGCTGGAGGGATCGGAGGCCACCTCCACGCTGACGATCATCAACTCCTCGGGCCAGAAGAGGGTGCGCAAGATGGCCATGGTGTCCAAGCTCTATGACAAGGGGGATACCGAAAAGCGACTGATACGGTTTTTGAAGCCTGCCGACGTCAAAGGCACGGGCCTGTTGACCTTCGACTACGAGAAAAAGAGCGACGACATGTGGTTCTTTATGCCCGCGCTGCGCAAGACGCGCCGGATCGTGGCGTCGGACAAGGCAAAGAACTTCATGGGGTCGGAGTTCACCTACGCGGACATCGCCCCGCCGTCGGTGGACGACTTTACCTACAAGGTCCTGCGCAGCGAAAAGGTCGGCGGCGTGGATTGCTGGGTCCTGGAGTCGGTGCCCAAGAACGACGACGTGGCCGAGGAGAACGGTTATTCGAAGCGCATCGGGTGGATAGGCAAGAAGGACTATATCATCCGAAAGGCCGTGTACCATGACCTTGACGGCGAAAAGGAGAAGGTGCTGGAGGTCAGCGACGTCAAGGAAATCGACACCGCAAAACACATCTTCCGACCGATGCACATGGTCATGATCAACAAGCTGAACGGTCGCAAATCCGTGTTGACGATCGACAAGATAAAACTGCGCTCCGACATCCCCGACGACTACTTCACGACGAGATACCTGGAAAGATTCTGATCCGGCTCGACGCCTGGCTCCGGTTGACATCACTGTCCATGGGCCGCATGTTCTTGAGGTGTCGTCGGTGGGACTTGCATGGACCCGACCCTACTGATCCTCAGTCTGATCCCCTTGCTGGCCGGCCCCCTCGTTGTGATGGCCCTCAGATCGGCCGGGTGGGCCGCCCGCTTCCTCGACGGTTTCGTCATGGTCAGCGTGGCCGGGATGGTGCTGTTGCATATCCTGCCCGCGGCCGTGGCCCGTGGTGGTGTCGCGGCGGTTGCAGCCGCTGCCGTGGGCCTTGCCCTTCCGTTCGTGATCGAACGTCTGCTGGGCTATCGCTCCGGCAAGGCGCAGGCCCTGGTCCTTGCCCTGGGTTTCCTGGCCCTTTCGTTTCATTCCATATTGGATGGGATCGCCTTGTGCGGACAAGGCGGCGGGGACGCGGAGTTCCCCTTCCTGGGCGTTTCCGTGGCCCTGCACCGTCTGCCCGTCGGCATCGCCATCTGGTGGATCGTGGTTCCGCGTCATGGATTGAAGGCCGGGCTTTTCGTCATGGGGACGATTATTGCCGGGTCACTGGCGGGGTTCGCCTGGCAGACCGGCGCCACGGACGTGCTGGCCGGAGGCGGGTGGGCCGTGTTTCAGGCCCTTGTGGCGGGATCCCTGCTTCACGTGGCCCTTGCCCACTCGCACGCTCCTTACTGCCCGGAATGCGAAGAGTCATGGCAGCCCGCTTCCGGTCTGGGGGGGCTTGCCGGAATCGCGACCCTGGTTGCCCTGTCCTTCATGCACGGCGAGCATCAGACCAACTACCTCGCGCAGGCCGGCGCCACCTTCCTTGATCTGGCCCTTCAGAGCGCCCCGGCCCTCATCGCGGCGTATCTCGCGGCAGGCGCTTTGCACGGTTTTTTTCCGAACGTGCTCGCCAGGACCCTGGGAGGAGGCGGCAGATTAGGTCAGGCGGCACGCGGCTCTTTGATTGGGATGCCGGTCAACGTGTGCTCGTGCGGGATCCTGCCCTTGTATCGCAGCCTGATCCTGAGGGGGGTTCCGGCGCCCGCGGCCGTGGCCTTCCTGGTGGCGGCGCCCGAGATCGGCGTGGCCTCGATCCTGCTGTCCTTCAAGCTTCTGGGTATGGAGATAGGCCTGGTGCGCATCGTTGTAGCCCTCGCCATGGCCCTGGTGGTGGGTGTGTGGATAGGCGCCCTCGCATCGAGGTCCTCACGTGAGGCTGCATGCTCCAATCACGAATCGCCGACGGCGTCGGAAAGTCTGATTGAGCGGCTCCGCAGCGGGCTCGCATTCGGATTCGGCGAGATGGTGGACGAGACCGTACCCTGGTTGCTGGCGGGTCTTGGCCTGGCCGCGGTGCTGGCGCCCATGCTGGGTCCGGCCATCGTGGGCGCCCTGCCGGCCGGGCTGGATGTGCCCTTGATGGCCGTGGTCGGAATGCCGATCTACGTCTGCGCAACCGGGTCAACGCCGTTGGCCGCCATGCTGATCGCCAAGGGGCTTTCACCGGGCGCCGCGATCGCCTTTCTGATGACGGGACCAGCTACCAACATCACAACCTTCGGGATCCTGTCCCGCATGCACGGACGGAAGGTCGCCGTGCTTTTCGCCGTCGGCGTGGCCGGATTGGCCGTGCTGTTCGGATACATGGTCAACTGGGGCCTGCCGGCCCGAATCGAGCTGCCCGTGATCGATCAGGTCCGTGAGCACGCCGGTATCCTGGAAATCGTCAGCCTGGGCATCATGACCGTGCTGATGCTGGTGTCCCTGCTGCGCCAGGGCAGCCGCGGCTTCGTGTCCCAGATCGTGACCATGGACGCCTTCGACGCCGAACACCACCACGATTAGAATCTCAGGCCGACGGGGTTTTTTCGCCCTTCATCACCGGAACCCTCAGGTGTAGTATCGGGTTTGGTGAACCGGACGATTCAGGAAATGCTTGGGGTACCGTGTTGAAAAAGCTGATTATGTCTGTCGCCGTCATCGTTTTGACGGCCATGGCGCATGATGAGGCCAGGGCGTGCGGACCGGGCACGCACGTGCGCGAATCCACCAAGGTTTTCAATATGGTTGTCAGCGCTCTTCCGGAATGGGCAAAGATCGCAGACGCGCCCCTTGCGTTGGAGTACATACGTTTCGGCTCCATTTCCCCGGATTTCGAATATGCGACCGATTACATCGACTTCGGTCATTCGTNCTGAACCTCCACCTCATGGACCTGGCGAAGGACCTGTCGCCCCGTTTCAGTTGGTTCGTCCTGGGCCATCTGGCCCACCTGAATTCCGATAATCTGTGCGAATCGTTCATGACTGGCACCGTGTTCGGGTCGGCGCCGATAGGCATGTTCGACCTGCTGGACAACCAGATGACGCCCAGGGGCGAGTCCGAGGACATTGTTGAAACCTATGGCGATCTCATCACCGGGGACTGGGACGCCTTCGTGGACATGTTGTTCGACTTCTGGTTCGACGGCGAGGTCGCCAAGGACCGGGCCCGCGAAATCATACTGTGGTATTTCGAGGCGGGCGCCGACTATTACAACAAGGATTCGGACTGCGCGGCGGCCCTGGCCGACCTCGAGAGCAAGCTCGACAGCGCCGAGAAGTACATCGGTGGGTTCACCAGGGAACAGGACAAGGAGCTGTTCGCAAACCTTACCAGCCAACCGCTGGAGGACCTCGTGGACCTGTTCACGGCCGGGACCGTGCAGTCGCTGCTGGGCGACCAGGCCGGTCTGACGCCATGGGTCAAAGAGGAAGTTCAGCGCTTTAAAAAGACCGCGCTGGTGGATCCGGATTTCTGGCTGTTGTACGACGACCAACTGTCGATGCTGGGCCCGACCTGGACGTTGGCCCGCCTGACCGGCAATCCCCTGGCCGCGTGGCCGGCATGGGACGCCAACGCGATGATCAGCGGAAACATTCAGTCCGTGATGCAGTTCGATCCCGATGAATACGCCGTGATTCCCGGCCTGCTGGTGGACCTGGTCGAGTGGCGCGAAGCGGGCGGTGGCGCGGTTTCGAAGGCGACGGCGGACATGAACGGCGAACCCGCGTCAGTCAGGGTGCGATTCTTTTCTTCGTTGCCCTTCGAAGGGAAGATAACGGGTGTCGTGAAGAAGGACCGACCGGGTTTCGACGCGAACCTGGACGAAGTACTGGGCGCCGCTGATCTGGATGTGTCAATCGATCCGTTGGAATACGTGGGCGGCGACAGGAGCCTCCTGGAGATCCCCTTCACCGTGGACCTGGACGGTGCCATGGGATTTTACGTTGAACTCTTTTCGGAGGGTTCGGACCTGCCGTTCTTTACAACCTCCTGGGACCGCTTGTGGACCGGCGCCGACCAGATCGATCTGGAAAGGCCGATGTACAGGGATTTTTTCGGCACCTATGGGCACTGGCCTCCATCCCTGCCCGTTGCCGAGCCCGAGGCGAAACCATCCGTGCTGTTCGTCAAGGTCCGCCTTGCTCCGGCGGGAGCCGGCCTGCCAGGGGTGGTCGTCACGGTCCAGGAGGACGGCGATTCCAGCATTACGGGCGCGAACGGCCTTGCCGTGTTCAGCAACCTGACCGAGGGCACCTGGACCGTGGACGCGAAGGCGGAAGGGTACTCATCCGAAGGAGAGGTTTCGGCGACCCTGGGTCCCTTGGACGAGTCATGGATCGATCTGCCGTTGCACGCGGTGCCGCGGGTCACCGGTCCTGGGGAATTCTGGTCCAACAGGACGTGCATGCCTTTTGACTGGGACGTTGCTCCCTTTGGCGCCCAGGCGGCCGGCTTTACGGCCTGGATGGAGGTCAAGGACAGGGAAGCGCCGCCAAAAGAGATCAACGTGGGTCTGTCGGGCGAGTCGATAGTGTGCGTGAAGCCTCCGGCCAGGGACGGGGACCTGCTCAGGGTGGGCGTCAAGGCCGAATACGTGGATGACACCTGGGGAGTCGAAGGGTTCAGTTCCTGGGTGTCGATTGACGGCTCGCCGCCCGTCGTTAGCAGGGCGGAAGCCGGGGTTCACGGCAATCCTCCCTGCCTCCAGGACCCTGGAATGGTCCCGTACCTCCCGCCCGTTGACGTGGTCGTGGACTTCGAGGAACCCAATTCGCCCCTGACCGCGGTGCATTGGCGGGCGGGCGAACGCGGCTGGCAGGAGGCCCAGTGGACCCTGACCGACAAGGGCGGCGGCGTTGGTGAAGTGACGTTCCCCCTGGCCCTTGACGGGGGCAGTGCCGGTTCTTCGCTGAGGGTCCGACTGACCAACGGGTCGGGAATGCAGGCCGTTACCGGCCCTATTTCGCTTCCCGTGTGGGGCGAGTCCCACCTTTGCGTCCAGCCGACGCCCGACGAGGCGGTTGACGCCTGGGCTCCGCCGGAAG
>JAADHL010000030.1 GCA_013151875.1 Deltaproteobacteria bacterium | reverse complement strand
GCATCCCGGGCATGATGATCGTGGAGCGGGCATACGGAATGCTGGAGGTCCACCACCGCGACCAGGGACAGGTCAAGGAAGCGGGCCGGGCCGTGCTGGATTTCCTGGGTCTTGAGGAGAAGGATCGTCTCAAGCCCCGCATCGCTTCCGCCCAGATCATTACCGGGATCGAGAACCATCAGACCCATCTGATCAACAGGATGCGCCACGGGCAGTTCCTGCTGGAAAACGAAACCCTGTACATCCTGGAGGTCCACCCGGCGGCATACGCGGCCATTGCATGCAACGAGGCCGAAAAGGCGTCGCCCGTGAACGTCCTGGAGGTCATGACCTTCGGCGCCTTCGGTCGTCTGTACCTGGGCGGCAGTGAAGACAACATCAAGGAGGCCGCGGCCGCCATCGACAGGACCCTTGCCGGGGTGGATGGAAGGCCCAACGAAGGGAAGTCCCAGATCTACTGACTCGCGAACACACCCGCCACCTTGTTCACGGGACTCGGATTTCCCTATAATATTCGACGAGGTTGCTGGAGGTGCCTAAATGACTCGCCCCCTTCCCATCAAGGTCGCGCTGCTGATCGCCACGCTGTTGCTGAGCACGGCCTGCGGGGGCGGGGGCACGCCTTCCCAGGGCCTCGACATCAACTATTTCGATATCCCCGGCGGCGAAGTCCCGAACGCGGATGTCCAGGCGGAGGACGCCGACTGGCCCAGGGACACCGACGCCTCGGTCCCATTGGCCGACAAGTTCGAGATCATCCTGCTGCACGACACTTCCGTGCCCTTGAACCTCTCTGTCGGCGAATCGTTCAAGATTCACGCCAAAGTCATTGATTACGCCCAGGCCTCGGTGGCGCCGAATGTTGCCGTGACCTACGAGATCACCAAGAGCACGGACCTCCTGGGCACTCCGGTGGACCCGGACGCGACCCTTGGAGCCCTGGTGGCCTACACGGACGAGTACGGGCTGGTGCACAACAGTTTTTCCGCCGGTGACGCGGGCGGCATCATCTACACGGTCACTCTGTCCGCGGACAACGCCGAGGACAAATCCATCCAGTTCGTTGTGACCGAGGCGCCCTGCGGCTGCATCAACACCACCCTCGACTACGAAGGGGGCCTGCCTCCCAGCAGCCTGAACACCATCAAGGTCCATGTCCTGCCCAGTGACTACACCTGCGACAAACTGCACCCTGAAAAACCGATTCCCCCCGTGTCACTGGGGGATAAAACCATCACCGACCTGTACGGCACCACCCAGTTCGAATGCATCCCAGCGGGCAACTACTACACGGTGTTCGCCACGGCGAAGGGCCCTTTCAGTTGCGTGGCGGCCAGCGGGTGCGACGACGGGGTTTTCCTGCAGCCCGACAAGTGCAGGGACGTGGCTCTGAAACTCTATCTGGTCACCCTGAATCCGACAGGCCAGTACGACTGCACCGACCACTTCGATTTCACCAACCTGGTCAAGGATTGCGCCGGCGGCATCACCGACCCGCTGGAATGCGTAACGTCCAGCGGCATCGACCTGGGCAAACAGGTCTGCTGCGTCCTTTACCAGCTCATCACTTTTTTCGACACGCCCGGCACCACGATCATCAACCTGGTCCTGGACCTGGCGAAGCAGTTCATCGGAAGCGCGATTGTGGACTTTTTCAGCTTTTTCGCGGACGCGGTCGCCAATGTCGTCACCGATTACCTGCTGAACAACTCGCCTCAGTGGTTGCAGGACTTCTTCAAGGTCGGCGACGACATGATGGGGATCGTCACGAACCTGGAGATGTACTCCGACCTGTTGATGTCCAAGCTGCAGAACGACTTTACCGTGCAGGGGACCCAGTACTGGACCGGCCTGGCCCTGTACTGGAAGTTCGGTTGCAACCCCAGCGATCCCAACTACGACGAATGCGGCAAGCTGGTGTTTTCGCTGGATGAAGCCGGAAATGTGATCAGCGGCGCCACGTGCGAAGGCGTGACCTTTCCACTGAACATCCTGGAAGGGAAGTTCACCGCGTCCATCGCCGATTTCAACAAATTGCTCATCAACCAGCACGCGATAAAGCTGAACTACGGTAAGCTGGTCCTGTTCGTACTGAACGAAATCGTAATCGCCAACATCACGTCGTGCCAGGCCCACAGCGTCAAGGACGCGGCCAAGCTGTGGTTCGACTGCGGCAGCGTGGCATCCGGCATCCTGGGTCAGATAGCATCATGGTTCGGCGGGACCGAGCAGGACGTGGAAAACGTGTGCAACAAGGCCATCGATTTCCTGCTAACGCCGGTCGACATGTTCCTTGGCGCGCTTACCCTGGACACGGAACTCTCCCTCCAGGGGAACGGCGTCCTGGTGGACGAGGACTGCGACCTGCTGGTGGACCAGATCACGAACGGCAAGTACACTGGGCAGGTCCAGACGTCGGCCGCCTCGCAGTCGGCTTTTTCCGGTACGTTCGAGGCATTCAGAAAATAATGAAATCACTCAAGATTCGTATGGCAGCGGCGTTGTTCATCACGGGCGCGTTCGTATCTTTGTCCGGATGCGCGCCATCGAACCAACTGATACCACTGCGCGGCGAGGACCCGGATTCACTGATGCAATCAGGTGCCCGGATCGGCTGGCTTCGCAAGACGGGCGCCACCAGGGCCGTGGAGGCATTCAGGACCGCGCTGATGGACGAGAAGTACGCAGACTGTCTGAGACTGCTGGGGCCCGCCACTCTTGCGATCCTCAAGTCTCGCGCCGCTTCCCTGAAAACGGACCGTCAGGCCCTTCTGGCCCGCGGCGGCGTGGAGGGCCTCGGTCTGAGAGGCGCGAAGGACCCTATCAACGCCCTGAGATCGGAGGGTGCAATCAAACTGAAGGAGGACCGCCCGTTCGACCCCACCAGGACCAGGGCGACCGTGATTGCAAGATTCGAGGGCCGGACCGATCCCGTGGAGATACCGGCCATGTTCACACAGGACGGATGGCGCATCGAACTGGTCCGCATCTCTCATACCGGTTTGGAAAAGTGAGGTTGACAACGGACCTGCCAGGGATGATTCTAATGACATCGGAGGTCCGATGATCGTCTCGCAGTTTCAGGAAACCGGACACTTTATCGGAAGGCTGGATCCCGAACAGGACGTTATCGCCGCGCTGAAAACGGTTTGCAGCGAAAACAGCGTGTCCTGTGGATGGATTACCGCATCGGCGGTGCTGATCAACGTCGAGATGCGTCCGATACTCGGAAACGGCAGCGGTTTCGGCGAACCGTTGGTGTTGGACGGCGCCCTGTTCTGCCCTTTCATCAACGGAAACATCTCGCTGAACAAAGACATCATCGAAATCCGTCTGTACGCCTCGGCCCTGCCCTGCGGCGAGGAGGAGGACAAGGCGGTTCCAGTGGCGTCCGGTCAGATCCTGCGCGGCGAGGTCAGGTTCTTTGAATTCAACATGTTGTCGGTGCAGGACGCGACCCTGGTCCGCCAGGATGACGACGGCTTCGAGCAGTGGCAGCAACTCCAGACCATCGCGGACATGAACGCGGCAAACCTCTCGACCCGACACCCGATGGGCCCGTTGAATCGCCCAAAGCCGACGCCCGTCTATCAATCGGCCGATGATGACGAGGCATCCGAACTGGTCATCATCGAGATGAAGGCCGGCGACTTGGTTCGGTGTCTGCAAGATCGTGCATGCCCCCATCGACGACAAGCTGTCCATTCGCCTCCCCACGGGAAAGCACGTGGACCTCCACCTGGGTGTAATGCGGGTCCTGCCCGCCAAGCAGAAAGGGGGGCGCAAGGTCTACCAGGTGGAAGTAAAAAGGAAAGCCTGAAACCTTTGGCTACTTTTTCTTTTTGGCCATCGCGTAACCCATGATATGGGTCTGCTGGACCCGGGACAGGGCCAGCGCACCGTCGGGAACGTCCCTGGTCACGGTCGTGCCCGCGCCCACGTAGGCCCCGCGCCCCACCTTTACGGGCGCCACCAACTGGGTGTCCGACCCGATGAACGCCCCATCTTCAATGGTCGTCGGCATCTTGTGAACGCCGTCATAGTTGCATGTGATGGTGCCCGCCCCGATATTGACGTCGGCGCCTATCGTCGAATCGCCCAGATAGGTCAGGTGGCTGGATTTGGACCCAGGTCCCAGGGTGCTTTTCTTCATCTCGACGAAGTTGCCCACCTTTGAGCCGCGCTTCATCACGGAACCGGGCCTGAGGTGACTGAACGGGCCCGCCTTTGTCCCGTCCTCCATGCTTGAATCGGTCATCACGGAATAGGGCAGGACGGTCACGTCGTCCGCCACCTCCGTGTTGTCCAGAACGCAGCCGCGCCCAATCACGCACCCCGAACCGATCCGGGTTCCGGCATGTAGTTCCACGCAGGGCCATATCTCCGTGTCCCTGCCCACCTCGCAGTCGTCGTCGATCATCACGGTCCCGGGCTGATGAATCGTGACCCCCTCGGACATCAGCAGGGCGGCCTTCCTCTGGTACATGGCAGCCTCGGCCGCCGCCAATTCCGCCCGGTCATTCACCTGCATGGCCTCGGCGTCGGATTGAAGCACGTAAACCCCGACGCCATGTCCCGCCTTACGAGTCAGTTCCACGACATCCGTGAAATAGAACTCGCCCTTGGCATTGCCGTCGCCTACCTGGTCAAGCATGGAAAACAGATGGCCGGCCCGGGCCGCGTAAACCCCAAGGTTGATCTCGCGGATCCCGCGCTGGTCGGGTCCGGCGTCCCTTTCTTCCACGATGCGCGCCGCAATGCCCGATTTGTCACGAACCACCCGACCGAATCCGAACGGGTCGTCGACCACTGCGGCCGTGATGGCCAGCATTCCTCCACTGGCCGTGCACGCGTCCATCAGGCCCTTGATGCTGTCGGCGCCCAAAAGAGGCAGGTCCCCGTTCAGGACCACCACGTCCTGGGAATCCTCCACCTCGCCCCTGGCGCACATGGCCGCATGAGCCGTTCCAAGCTGCCTTTCCTGCGTGACGTACCCGATGTCAGCGTCCGGAAAGAGGTCTTCAACGGTCTCTTCGACGGCCTGCGCCTGGTGGCCCACTACCAGCACGATGCGCTTGATGCCGGCATCCAGCGCCGCCCTGATCGGATAGAACAACAGGGGCCGGCCGGCCAGTTCGTGCAGGCCCTTGTGCAACTCCGACTTCATCCTGGTGCCCAGCCCAGCGGCCAGTACGATTGCCGTGACGTCTTTCATGTTCGCTTTCACCTCCGTTGCGGGTATTCTACATACCGCATCCCCATCCGCCATGAGAAGTTTTCGGAAACGATGGACATCAGAACTCGTAACCAAGGCCGATCAGCATCCTTGCGTCCCATGAATTCTCGTATCTGACCGTCATGCCGTCTGCCTGCTGGCCCAGTTTCACCGGTTTTCCCTTGTTGGTAAACTCAACGCGGTCCCCCCACGCGGAAGGCTGCATGGGGTTGTAGGATGCCCTGAAATCGATGGGCAGTTCGATGCCCAGAGGCAGTTCAACAACAATATTTATCCCAAATGTCACCAAGGTCCTGAAGTGGGACTCGACATGGAAATCGAACGTCGCCCCTGCGGGAACGTCGATGTCGGCCATGGTTCGAAGGGGGATCACGAACTCCGGGCCCACGACAACGCCCAGGCGCACACCCTTGAGCGGCAGCACACCCTTTACCAGCAGGGGAATCCGCAGGTCCACGGTCGTCGGCTTGGTGGTGGTCTTGACCGAACCCCACCATCCGTACCAGGTCTGGTCCTCCCAGATCCGATTCCATTCGATGAACATGTCCAGTTCCAGGCCGATGTACTTGATGAATCGCACCTCGGCATAGATGCCGCCTCCGGCGCCCACCCCTCCCCTCAGACGTGTAAAGCCGATATCCATCCCAGGGGGGGTATTGGACGGCTCCGTCCAGATGTTTCCGCCCACCGTCGCCTTGGCCCCGACGGACACCTCCACGATCTTCGCGTCGGCCAGGGACGTCCACGACATCAGTACCGCCGCCGCTGCCACGACCGTAAGTTTCATCGAAACCTCCCTTGAGGAAAATCGGCTTCCGATGGTAGCAGAAGCAACCGGGTAGCTAAAGCATCGATGGTTGCCCAAGATATCTCAATCTGGTAGAAATCAGCGACTGCGCACCGAGGTGTTCATGCCTTTGAAACGGATCCGCCACGCCTTGCCGCTGATGCTCTGCGCCGTCCTGTGGGCTTGCGGCGGCGGCTCGGATGAGGTGTCCGACGCGGTCATCGACCATCCGGATGCCGTTTCGCCCGAGGATTCGTTCAAGCCGCCCGCGGACTCGATCCATGACTCGTCGGACGACAGCGCCGACGTCGATATCGCAGCCGACACCGGAACTCAGGATGCCGGCATGGAAGACAGCGACCCGGGAGACTCGGACGACGACGCCATCGATTCTGGCCATGACGCCTTTGCGGATTCGCCCGACTCGTTCGACCCTGGACCGCCGCCATGCACCCAGGACTCCGACTGCGACGACTTTGATCAGTGCACCGCAGATTCAT
>JAADHL010000179.1 GCA_013151875.1 Deltaproteobacteria bacterium | reverse complement strand
GTGCACGTGTTCACGCACTTGCCGTTCTGACAGTCGTACCCATCCTTGCAGACCCCACACACACCACCACATCCGTCCCCGCCGCATTCCTTGCCCGCGCAACTCGGGGTGCAGTTCTGCTGGCACTTGCCGGAGGCGCATACGTATCCGGTCGGACACTTGCCGCACGAACCGCCGCAACCGTCGTTTCCGCACTGTTTGTCCAGGCAGTTGGGGATGCACGTGCACTGTCCCCAGATGCTGCATACCTTGTTGTCCGGGCACTCGCCGCACGAACCACCGCAACCGTTGGGGCCGCATTCCTTGTTGCCGCAACTCGGGACACAGGGGCACAGTCCGGCCGGCGAACACTGCCCGCCGCCCACGCAGGCGCCGCACGAACCACCGCAACCGTCGTCGCCGCATTCCTTGCCGGTACAGTTGGGGGTGCAGTTCATGCAGGCGTAATACTGTTCCTTGCAGGCCCCAAGGTAGGCGTTCTGATAGCACTGGTCCGAACCGTCCTGTCAACAGGCGTCCAGCAGGCACTGCCACAAGTCATTGTATTGCTGCTTGGACTCCGGCGCCGCGTCCAGCCAGCACTTGTTGTAACACTGTTCGTTGTAGCCGCATGTCTGAAAGCATTCGACCATGTCCAGGCAGGAATGGAACGGCTTGCAAACCCCGAAATCGCAATACTCGACACTGGAACAGATCCCGCAATCGCCGCCGCACCCGTCCGCCCCGCAGTCCCTGCCCTTGCACTGGGGCACGCACAGGGGCTGGCACAGGCCCTTCATGTTGCAGAAAAACCCGTCCGCGCACGTTCCGCAAGAGTCGCCGCAGCCGTCGGGGCCGCATTGCTTGCCGATGCAATCCGGCAGGCACACGCCAATGCACTGGCCGTCCTCGCACCCCGACCCGTCGGGACAGAACCCGCACACCCCACCGCAACCGTCGTCGCCGCATTCCTTGCCGTCACAGTACGGACAGCAAACCTGCATGCAGGCGCCGCCCACGCACAGCGATGGGTCGTCGGTGTCACCCGTGCAGGAATTGGCGCACGTACCGCAGGTGCCGCCGCCACCATCGGCTCCGCAGACCTTGCCCGCGCAGTCCGGGACGCAGTTGCACAACCCGCCCACGCAGTCGAACCCGTCCGGGCAGGACCCGCAAACGCCCCCGCACCCATCCGTCCCGCACTCCTTGCCGGTGCACTGCGGCAGGCAGACGGTCTTGCACTTGAAGTCCTCGCAATACGAGTCCGCGGGACAGATTCCGCAGGTCCCTGAGCACCCATCAGGACCGCATTCCTTGCCCGTGCAGTCGGATTTGCACTCGATGCACTCGTTATAGATGTCGAGGCACACGGCTTTCGTGACCTTTTCAAAACAGCCGGGGTCGATTCCACCGCCGGCAGTGTCCTGGCAGGCCCCGCTTACACAATCGAACAGCTTGAGGAACTGCTCGTGTTCAGCGCCGGGGGCGACCTTACCGGAGCACTGATCCCAGCACTCATCAAAAGGCATGCTGCACAGGAACATACAGTCGATGCCCTTGGCGCACGAGATCAACGACAGGCACTGGCCGTCGGAGCAGGTCTGCTGGTCGGCGCAGGTCCCGCACACGCCGCCGCAGCCGTTTGCGCCGCACTCCTTGCCGCCGCACTCCGGGACGCATTCCTTCTTGCAGGTGTAATCCTCGCAAAAAGTGCCGTCCGGACAGGCGCCGCAATCGCCGCCGCACCCATCGGACCCGCATTCCTTGCCCTCGCAGTCCGCCTCGCAGTTTTCGACGCACTCGCCGTCCACGCAGACCCAGCTCGTGGGGCAGGTCTGGAGCAAGTCCCGGCCCCCGCCGTTATCGCGACACACGACCACTGCGTTGCCCACGCAATCGGTGACGCCCGGCTCGCAAAGCATTTTTTCGCAGGTCATTGTCGCCGGGTCGCAGTAGGAATTCTCGGGGCAGTCCCCGTCGCCGAGGCACTCGACGCAGGTGTTCGCGTCCACGTTGCACACGGTCCCCGGCGGGCACTCGCCGCCCTCACTGCAGGGCTTGGCCTTTTCGACGCAGGCTTTGTCCTTGCACTCGAAACCCTCGGGACAATCCTGGTCAACCAGGCAGTCCACGCAGGTCATCGTACCCGGATCGCATACCAGGGGTACGGGACAGGTCAGGTCCGCGCAGAGTATGACCTCCACGCATCGGTCCTGGTTGCACCTGAACCCCTCGGGGCAATCGTCGTCGCTCAGACACTGCACGCACACGTTCAGGTCGGGGTCGCACACCATGCCGTCAGGGCAGTCCGCGTCTACTATGCATGGCGAGGGGCCCACCTCCCCGGGGGTGTCGGTCAAAACATCAGACGCGGCGTCAACGTCCGGAACGGCCAGGTCGGTCTGGATCAGGTCCCCGGGTGGGGACGAATCCGGGCAGGCGGTAAAGAGGGCCGCCAGACCAACCAGCATGGCCACCGTAGACAGCCGCGGCAGTTTTCCGGATGCGCGAGACATGACTTCCTCCAAGACTTTCGAAAACTTGAAAAAGATTGTAGCAGTTTTGTCTTTACTGTTTCCACTGCTTTCGCAACCTGTCTTTCGCCACCCGTATTTCGCGATCCGCCGGCTACAATCATATCGGCGACCTTGCCAACACCGGACCGGGGGGTTAGCCTCGTCCGTCGTAAACGGGCGTTGGTCAGGCTTTCCCGATGGGGTGGCGCAAAACACTGTTGGCATTCACGCTGATCGCGGCGGCGGCGATCCCGCGACCGGCCCGGGCCCAGGCCGGTTTCGGCGAAGTGAGGCAGGTACTGGACGGGACCGCCTATACCCTGGAGGAAGGCGACCTCACGGTCGGCATACTGGGACCCATCCGTTACGGCCTGCTGGATCAGTTGATGATCGTAACCCATCCCGTCCTGCACCTTCTTCTGACCCCGAACGCGCTGCTGAAGTGGAAGGCATACGACGGGGATGCCGCCCTGGCTTTCAACCTGGGTTACATCCAGACGTTTCTGGACAGCAAGTCCTTCCCCGGAACGGTGTCCTTCTTTCCGACGGTGTCCTTCCCGATAAACTGGCGGGTAGTCATTTCCGCCGAGGCCGGATACCTGCTGGACCTCTCGCCCATCACGCACGGGGTAATGTTCGGCAGCAGCTTTTCGGTACTGATCACCGACTCGGACCTGCTGAGCCTGCATGTCCAGGACGAGTACTACTGGGACGGCGGCGGTCTGACCACGCCTACCATCATCCTGGCCTACAGCCACGCGTTTTACCGAATGAGGCTCAAGGTGGGCCTTGCCGTGGGACGGTTTCCGATCCAGGTAGGCACCACCACCCGCACCAACGGCGACATCGTCCCGGACAACAGGGAACTCCCCGTGTATCCCGTAATAGATCTATGGTGGCAATTGTAATGGCGGGCGTAGCCCGTTGCCGCCGCCGGATGGTGACCGACGCGCTCGAGCGACCGAAATTACTGTTTGCCTATAGACTTCTCGCCGGGGGCGCTTCCACGGACGACGGTTCGATCGAGGTCGGCGGAGATGATGGGCCCAGTGACGGCGGCGGTCCGGTCGGTCTGCCGGCCTCACGGCGGGCCTGATTCATCATCTTGCGCACCTCGTCCATCTGGGGCGTGGTGGTAGGGGCCGGTTCGGTCCTGGATCCCGTCTCGATCCTCTTTGATTCCGTGGCGTTGAGTCCAGCCTTGCCCACGTCGTACCACGCGGTTCGCCCATGCTGCCTGAGCAGCACGTTATAAAGCTTGCGCAGTTCGGGGCTTCCGTCCTTCTCGACGCGTTTTTGCAGCTCCATGAAGCGCACCCTCTGGGCGGCGGGCAGGGTGGAATAATTCAGAGAGGCGCGTTGCAGCTCTTCCACCAGGATGTGAATCCTCTCCAGATTGTCAGCCTTCTCGGCGGGGGTCAGATCAGACTTTCCGGACCCCTCCTTGACCTTCTTTTTATCGACATCCTGCTTCCCCTGTTCCTCTGAATCTTTTTCTTCTGAATCTTTTTCTTCCTGAGTCCCTTTGCCGCCCGCGGCAACCACAAGGGGGGCTGTTGCCGTTCCATCGCCCGCCCCCGCGAATTCGGCCTCTGTATCTTCCTTTTCGTCCACCATGGAATAGCTGGCGGCCTCTTTCAGCCTCGCCTCGACCGCCTTCCTGCACCCTGGCATCCCCTCACTGGACGGAACCCGCGCGGCCACCCCTTCGATCTCGCCGCATATTCCCGGGCGGATCCCCAAGGCGTTGCACCTGGCGTTGACGTATGCCTGACACCCGGCGTTCGGCATGTTCGAATAGGGCACGGTCGCCACCGGGGATCTGATGCGCTTGACCGGCGCCGCGACCTGGGTCTTTGGAGGCACGAACGATACCGCCGCGCTGGCCTCGATATCGGCTCTGTCCCGGGACCTCTTCACATGGTCCAGCCAGAATGGAAACAAAACGGCCAACACCAGAAACACGGACGCGGCCACCAGCGACGCCTTGTAGTATTTGGCCCTCTTAGGGTCCCTGGGACGGTATCTTGGATTGGGTGAGGCTTTGGGATTGCGGGGACGATAAGGGCCTTTTCTGCTTGCCTGAGGCAATGGTTCCTCCGGCTTCGATCACATCAACCATGTTATCATGTTCAGCCATGGAGAGACACGTCCCGGACATTTCCGTCGTGCTGCCCGTGTTCAACGAAGTCGACAACCTGCGCGACATGTATCGCGAGACGGTCAAGGCCCTGGAGGAAACCGGGCGCAGCTTCGAGATAATCGCGTGCGACGACGGCAGCACGGACGGCTCCATGGAAATCCTGCGTGAACTGGCCGCCGAGGACCCCCGGGTCAAGGTGGTCGCATTCGCGCGCAACTTCGGTCAGACAGCGGCTCTTGACGCGGGATTCCGTACCGCCACGGGCAAGGTGATCGTGCCCATGGACGCCGACCTCCAGAATGACCCGGCCGACATACCCAGGTTGCTGAAGAGGCTGGATGAGGGCTTCGACGTGGTATCCGGATGGCGCCTTCGACGCAGGGACGCGTTCTGGACCAAGACCCTGCCTTCGCGTATCGCAAATCGCCTGGTGTCTCTGGTGACGGGCGTAAAGCTGCACGACTACGGATGCACCCTGAAGGTGTACAGGGCCGACATACTGAGGGACTTCCGCCTGTACGGCGAGATGCACCGGCTCATCCCCGCGTACGTGAAATGGGCCGGCGGATCCGTGGTCGAGGAGCCGGTAAACCACCGCCCGCGACGGGCGGGAAGGTCGAAGTACACGCTCACAAAGTCCATCCGACTCATCCTGGACCTGCTCACCGTGCGTTTCCTGCTGTCCTACTCGACCAAACCCCTGTACTTTATCGGCAAGTACGGCCTTATGGCGTGCGCCCTGGGCACATTGACCCTGGCGTGGACCATTTTCAAGCGCCTGTGGTGGGGCCTTCCCCTGTTCACGGACCCGTTCTTTCTGATATCGATTTTTCTTTTCCTGACGGGATTCCAGTTCCTTTTGTTCGGCCTGCTGGCCGAGATGTCCATGCGCACCTACTTCGAGGGACAGAACAAGCCCCCGTACCTGATCAAGACCACCATCAACCTGCCCGAATCGGACGGGAAGGCACCCCCGGACCCCGAGGCCTGACCATGTGCGGAATCGCCGGTTTCCTGAAGGACGGCCCGGCAGAACCGGCCGACGACGGGATTCTGCGCCGAATGACACGGTCGCTGGAGCACCGGGGCCCGGATCAAGAGGGCATGTGGTCCGGATCCGGCGCGTTTCTGGGGCATCGGCGTCTGTCAATCATAGATCTGAAGGACGGACGCCAGCCCATGGCCAACGAGGACGGCCGGGTCCGCGTGGTCTTCAACGGCGAGATCTACAACCACCATCAATTGAGGCGGGAACTGACCGCCAAGGGCCACGTGTTCGCCTCCCGCTCCGACACCGAGGTGCTGGTGCACCTGTGGGAGGAAGAGGCGGAGGCCATGCTGGGCAGGCTGAACGGGATGTTCGCCCTGGCCCTGTGGGACGACCGGGACCGCACCCTGCTGCTGGCCAGGGATCTCATGGGCAAGAAACCCCTGTTCTGGGGCATGTTCGACGGCCTGCCCGTATTTGCCTCTGAGATGCGGGCAATGCTGAAGCACCCCGCAGTGCCGCGACGTGTGGACCCGGCCTCCCTGTACCGTTTTCTGACCCTGGACTACGTGCCCACGCCGCTGTCCATCCTGGAAGGGGTGCGTAAGGTCGAGGCCGGCGGGTACGTGCTGATAAGGGAGGGCGAGGCGCGCGAGGGACGGCACTCTGAAATCCGGCTCCCGGAAAGGCCGTTGGACCTGAACCCGCGGGATGCGGCCACTCGTGTATGGGAAACCCTGGTCAGGACGACAGGCGCCCGCCTGGAGTCCGACGTGCCCCTTGGCGTGTTCCTGTCCGGCGGTCTGGATTCGACCGCCGTCGTCGCTGCCATGGCCGAGCACGTGCCGCCGTCCGAGATCAGCACGTTCACCATCGGCTTCGACGACCCCTCATTCGATGAATCCGGCCCGGCCAGGACCGTGGCCAGGCATCTCGGCACCGACCATCACGAACGCATCCTTACCGGCCGCGATGCCCTGGACCTGGTGCAAAACAGCGCCTTCATCGCGGACGAACCCCTGGGCGACTACTCGATCATCCCCACCTACATGCTGTCCCGGTTCACGCGCGACCGTGTGACCGTGGCCCTGTCCGGGGACGGCGGCGACGAACTCTTTTATGGATACCCGACCTTTTCGGCCCATCGCGCCGCAAAGCTGGCCGCGCGACTGCTGCCGCGAGCAGCGCGCGAAAGGTGGTTGCCGGGACTCATGTCCATGATCCCCGCAGGGGCAGGCAATTGGAGCCTTGACTATAAGCTGCTGAGGTTCGCCAAGGGGCTCAAATACGGCGATTTCGAAAGACACTTCACATGGATCGGAGGCATGGACCCGGCCATGGCCCGTCACGTAATGAACCCAGAGTTGACCCCGTCGCTTCAAGGGCTCGGCCCGTATCCGGACTGCGAGGCCCGCCTGTCACATTGCCGGGGCTGGCCCGACCTCAAGGCCCTGTCCTACCTCTATGCGAGGCTGTATCTCCAGGACGGGGTGCTGGTGAAGGCGGACCGGGCGTCCATGGCCGTGGGGCTGGAGGTCCGTTCACCTTTCCTGGACCCGGACATGGTCGCGCTGGCCTTCGCCCTGCCCGCCGGCATGTCCCTGAAGGGAAGACGGACCAAGATTCTGTTGAGAAAGGCGCTGAAGGGCAGGGTCCCCGACCGGATCATCCAGCGTCCCAAGAAGGGGTTCGGGATGCCGCTTGCCCGATGGCTGAGGACGGACCTGAAGCCCCTGGTCCATGAAGTACTGGCCCCGGAAAAACTGGCGCGGGAGGGATTTCTCCGGCCGTCGGCGGTTTCACGGATGGTTGAAGCCCACATGTCGGGCCGGGCCAACATGCGCAAGGAGATATTCAGCCTGATGGTCTTTGAATTATGGCTGTCACGCTATTTGACTTGAATCGGCGTTTGCCGACGGGGGGTTGTTCCCGGGCGGTTGTCCTTGCGCGGGTCCCGTTTTACACGGACATCGCTTCGACTTCGTCGCAGGTCTTGCGCACAGCGCCTACCGAGCGCTCGAAAGCGGCCTTCTCGTCCGCGGTCAGGTCGATCTCGAGGACCTTCTCGATGCCGTTCTTGCCCAGGATGCAGGGCACGCCCACGAACAGACCGTCGACGCCGTACTCACCCTCGAGCTTGGCGCATACCGGCAGGACCTTGCGCTTGTCGTAGGCGATGGCCTCGGCCATTTCCAGGGCGGCCCACGCCGGCGACACGAACGCCGAGCCGAAGCCCAGCAGACCCACGACCTCGCCGCCCGCCTTACGGGTGCGGGCCTCAATGGCCTTGAGCGTCTCGTCGTCGAGGAACTTTTCGACCGGGATGCCCGCGATCTGGCAGGAGCTGCGGACCGGGACCATGGTGTCGCCGTGACCGCCCATGACCATGGCGTTCACGTTCTCTACCGACACGTTGGCCGCTTCAGCGACAAAATAGCAATACCGGCCGGAATCAAGCTGGCCGGCCATGCCCATGAGCTTGTTCTTGGCAGGCTTCAGGGCCTTGTTCAGAGTGTAAACGATCGCGTCCAGCGGGTTGGCGATCGAGATGACCGTGGCATTTGGGCACATCTCCTTGATGCCGGCCGCAACCTGATTCGTGACCTTGAGGTTGATCGTCAACAGTTCTTCCCGGGTGGGGAAGGTCCCGTCCGGACGGGCCTTGCGCGGCACGCCGGCGGTGTTGATGATCAGGTCCGCGTCCTTGATCGCCGAATAGTCCTTGGAACCCGTCAGCTTCACATCCTTGCCGATGGTGGGCAGGCCCTCGGAAATGTCCAGGCACTTACCGATGGCTACCGACTGCTTGCCGACCACCTCCTGCCTCTCCGGCGGGTCGTCGGGATTGACGAATGGCGCCGGGTCCACCAGTCCCACCTCACGGGCCAGACGCCGCTTGGCGATCTCCTGGGCGAGCACGCCGCCGATGTAACCACCGCCGATGACTCCGATTTTGTTCAGCATCTCAGTGACCTCCATGGCTTTAGGGGCCGTACGACCCCTGATTTCAAACAAGGAATAACCGGTGATTTCTTAGACCAACGCCCAGTGGTCGTCAAGGAGCAATGGGGTACGCGACGCGGATTGCCGTCGATAGTCGGTCGCTGGACGGGCGAACATCTGCCTATTTTTTCTTTTTCTTCTTTTTTTCGGGCTTGATGTCCACCGGGCCGGTCTGAATGGAATCCGCGGTCAGTTCGGCCTCGGCCATGGCCGACTTCATCTCGGCGATGGCCTCGCGCACGCCCTGAGCCTCGTTTTCCAGGTCGGTCAAATAGTCCTGCAGGACCTCGATGACCTCCCGTTCGCTGACGAAGTGCCTTTGAAAGTCGAACGGATTGAAGTCGTCGCCCCGGTCCCGTTCACGGCCTTCGTCACGACATCGTTCCCCGTGAAAGTCGTGATGCCGGTCACGTTCCCCGTGGCCGCAGCAGCACCGATCATCGTGGTGATGATGATGACGATCGTGACGGCGGCCATGGTGGTGATGACGATCAAAATGGTCGTGATGACTCATGGAGTCCTCCTCGTGACGAAAAGTCGACTTGCACCCAATAGGTTATACAGCGGTGCGCCGAAACATCAAGTAGAACACGATGGGAATCACCACCAGCGTCAGTACCGTGGCCAGGGCCAGACCCGCGGCCATTGCCCAGGCCATGCCCTCCCACAGGACCCCGCCGAACAGGGCCAGGGGCAACAGGCCTCCGATGGTGGTGCCGGCGGTCAGCAGGATGGGTCGGGCACGCTTGAGGCCCGCGTCAACAATGGCGTCCGCCAGGTCCTCCCCTTTTTCCAGCGCCCTGTCCACGAATTCGACCCAGACCACGGCGTTCTTGATCACCATGCCCGCCAGGGACACCACGCCCAGAAAGGCCATGAAACTGAAGCTGTTGCCGCTGAAATAGAGGCCCAGAACCGCGCCTATGAGGGCCAGCGGCACGCTGAAAAGGATTGTAAGCGCGCGCTTGATCGAGTTGAACTGGATCACCATCATCACCAAGAGTCCACCGATGATCAGCGCAAAGATCACAATCAGCTCTCCAAAGGCCTTGTTGCGTTCTTTTTCCTCGCCTTCCGAGCGCAGGGAGTAGCCCGGGGGGAGTTTCAACGCGTTTATCATGGGCCTGGCCTCGCGCATGACGTCGTCGGCCAGCCTGCCCGACACGTCCGACATGACCGTGATGGTGCGCCGGTTGCCGACCCGATGGATGACGCCTGGGGACCACTCGATCTCCTGGGTCGCGAATGCCTTCAGGGGCACCTTGTCACCAGTGGCCTGGGAGGGCACCCGCAGGTCCTCCAGGGACCGCCATGAACGCCTGTCCTCTTTCGAAACCCTCAGGATGATCGGGATCTTGTCCTCTTCCTCCCTGAAATCGGTTACGGGCAGACCCTCGTTGGCGGTCAGGAGGGCCAGGGCGACCTCCGTGTTGGACAGACCGGCCATGGAGGCCGCCTCGGAATCGATGCGCACCTTGATGCTCTCCACTTCCTGGCCCATGTTGTCCCTGACCATGTCGGTTCCCGGCACGGATCGCAGGATCTGCTGTATCTGCTCGGATATCGTCTTCATGACGTCGAGGTCCGGTCCAGTCACCTTGATGGCGATGGGCGCCTCGACCGGTATTCCCAACAGGATGGATTTCGCGCTGACGCGGGCGCCCGCTATCTCTTTGCGAAAACGTTGGTTTAGATGAGCCGCAAGGGCCCGCGTGGCGTTCTTGTCCTTTGTGTTGACCATGAAACGGGCGTAATTCAGCGTATTGAACTGGGGCACGACGGTGATGTGGAAACGGGGGCCGCCCTCCCCCACGTAGGTCGCCCACGATACCACCTGGTCCTCGGTTTTCAGGATCCGCTCGACCTCGCGTACGGTCCTCTCGGTGCGTTCTATCCCCGAGCCCTCCGGAAGCCAGATGTCGATCGTGAACTGGTCCCGGTCCACCCTGGGGAAGAACGAAAAACCCACGCTGGGCAGCAAGGCCACGGCGCCCACGAGGGCCGCCAGCGCCAGCAGCACCACCACGTATCTGAGCCTCATTCCGCCGCGCATCATCCGGGCATAGGTCCGCGCCACGACACCCGGCCCTTTCTTCTCCGAAGGGTCCTGGCGGCGAATCTTGAGCAACCGCGAAGAAGTAAGAATCGGGGTCAGGGTCATGGAAAGCACGAACGAGGCCAGCATGGATATCGACACCACGATGGGCAGGGCCCTGATGTAGGCGCCCATTTCATTCTGTAGGAGTCGCAGAGGCAGAAATGCCAGGACGGTTGCCAGTGTGCCTGTCAGCACCGGCTTGATCAGGTCATGAGCGCCGTTTATCGACGCGGTTTTGCTGTCCGCGCCGGACTCGCGATAGCGGTAGATGTTGTCCGTGACGATGATCGCGTTGTCCACCAGCATGCCCAGGGCGATGATGAAGGCCGCGATCGAGATGGACTCCAGGTTCACGTCGAACGAGGGCATGAGCGCGATGGTCAACAGGATGGACAAGGGCAGGCTTACAGCCACTATCACGGTCGATCTGAACCCCATGGCCAGGAACATCACCACGATGACGATCGCCAGGCCCTCGAACAGGTTGTTCATGAAGTTGTCGATGAACAGGTCCACCTGCCTGGGCTGGTCGTGGAGCAGGCCCAATTCGATGCCTGGGGGCAGCATGCGCCTGAATTCCTTGGCGGCCGCCTTTACCTGAGCACCCATGGCCACGATGTTGCGGCCCTTCTTCATGCGTACGTCGAGCCCGATGGACAGGTCGCCGTTGGTCAGCATCCTGCTGTAGGGCGGTTCCCTGTAGGCCCTGCGCACCGTGAACACGTCCCTGACCCTCAAGGGGTGGCCGGTGTCCCGCGACACGTCCAGCACCGCGTTGCGTATCTGGTCCAGGATCTCGAAACTGCCGCTTGCGTCCAGCCTGAAGTTGCGGTCCGCGGTGCGCACGTAGCCCGCGGGCATGTTCACGTTGTGATAGTCCAGGATCTTCGAGGCCGTCAAAGGGGAGAAACCGTACATGGTGAAGCTGTCCAGGGGGCCTTCGATATAGATGATCTCCTGCTGCTCGCCGATCAGGTTCACCTTGCCCACCGAGTCCAGTTCCTGGATCCTGGACTTCAACTCACGCGCCCATTTCCTGAGTTCCCTGGGCTCGGCCGTCTTTGACGAAAGGGACCACACCATGGACGTCACGTCGCCGAAGTCGTCCTTGACCTCGGGGCCGATGATCCCATCCGGCAGGTTGGGACGCGCCTCATCGATGCGGTTTCGCAGCTTCTGCCACGCCATGTCGATGTCGGTATCGTAGTTGACCTTCACAAAGATCATCGAGACGTTTTCCCGGGTGGTGGACTTGAGTTCCCGGATCCCGCCCATCTTTTCGATTTCGTCTTCCAGCTTCTTGGTGACCAGGCGCTCTATGTCGTCGGCGCCCTTGCCGGGCCAGACCGTGATGACCATGGCAACCGAAATCTTGATGTCGGGGTCCTCGCGGCGGCTGATTGTCCGGTAGTTGTAGATCCCCCAGGCCGTGCTGGCCACCACCAGCATCCAGATCAGCGAGCGGTGGTTGAGGGAAAACCGCGCAAGATTCATCTGGCTCTGACCTCGTCGCCCGGGTTGACGAAGCCCTGGCCCTCGACGATCAACTCATCGCCGTCCTTCAGACCCTCGGTCACAAGGACGCGGTCCTTGAACCTTGCACCCAGTTTCACTGGCCGCTGAACCACTTTGCGGGTGTCAGGGTCGAACAAGTAGACCACGGTCCCTTGGCCCCTGTCCCGCTTGACGGCGAGCAGGGGCACGAAGATGCCGCTTACCTTCCTGGTGGCGACACTCACGTGCGAAAGCATGCCGGCCCTGAGTTGACCATCGCCGTTATCCACCGCGACGCTCACCTCGTAGGTCCTGGTCTTTGGATCCGGGACCACCGACACGCCGTCGATGCGGCCGGTGTATTCCCGCTCTACTCCGGGGAATGTCAGCGGCAGTTCGCGGCCCTTTTCGAACAGGTGCAGGTCCTGCTGCGTGACGCCGAATTTCACCTTGAGCCTGGACAGGTCCAGCAGGACTACCGCTGGCATCCCCGCGCCGATCACCTGACCGACGCTGGTCTTGCGCTCCATGACCACGCCGTCCGACGGCGCCGCGAGTCGCGTGTACTCCACCTGGCGGCGGGCCTGTTTGCGCTGGGTGAGAGCGGCCTGGTACTTTCCCCTGAGTTCATCCAGCTTTGCCTCGGAGAGGGCCTTTTCCTTCACCAGGCCGTCGACGCGCTGGAAGTTCGGCTCCAGGGCCTCGACCTGGATTCGCGCAAGCTGTTCCTGAAGGGCGTAGTCGCTGGGGTCCAGCGTGGCCAGGGTCTGACCCTTTTTTACGTGGTCCCCTTCGTCCACCTTGATGGAGGTCACGCGACCGGCCACCATGAACCCCACGCCGCGGGCCTCCCACGGGTAGGTAAAGCCGGTAAAGCGCCTGGTGTCCTCCATGGTGGACCGGGCTGCCTTCTGGGTGGCCACGAGCACGGGCGGCATCTTGAGTCCGGCCCCGACATGGTCCCTGCATCCGGCGACGGTCGCCAGCAACACGACCAGGGGGATGCAGTATCGGGCGAACGCCCATCCACGGACCGGGTCGTCAGTCATTTCGAATCTCCGTGGCGCCGCTGGCGATCCTCCTACAGCCTCATGCCACCGGTGGCCTCGACGCACACGCCGGTAACCAGGTCGCAGTCGACGATGTAGGCGGCTGTCTGCGCTATCTCTTCCGGCTCGCCCAAGCGGCCGATGGGAATGATCTTCTTGAATTTTTCCAGGGCCTCGGGCTTCATGTCCTTCAGCACCATGGGCGTGCCTATGAACCCAGGGGCGATGGAGTTGACCCTGATCTTGAACCGGGCCAGTTCCTTGGACCATGCAACCGCCATCGAGGCGACACCCGCCTTGGCTGCCGAATAGTTGGTCTGGCCGAAGTTGCCTTCCCTGGATATGCTGCTCATCAGGATCATGACGCCGCCGGTGCCCAGGTTCACCATCTGTTTCGCGGCCTCCCGGCCGGTCAGGAACACGCCGGTCAGGTTGACGTCGATGACCTGCTGCCACTTGTCCAGGGTCAGGGTGGCCGCCACCTTCTTTGTTTCCCGGTCCACCTTCAACAACAGGCCGTCGCGCAGGATGCCCGCGTTGGCCACTGCCACGTCCAGCCCGCCAAAGGTATCCACCGCGAACTGCATCAGGGCCACCACGTCGTCTTCCTTGGCCACGTTGCAGACCTTTCCTGCGGCAGTTCCGCCGGCCGCCTTCAGCCCCTCCACGGCCTCGTCCACGCCCTGGATATCCGCCACCACGACCTTGGCGCCCTTCGAGGCGAACAGCTTGCAGATTGACAAGCCAATGCCCGAAGCGCCTCCAGTTACCACCGCTACCTTGTCTTTGATTTCCATGAAACCCTCCTTGCCGGTGCGCAAAAAACTGCCCGTAACTTAGTCCGCATCTGCCGCGACGTCCAGAGCGTGCGTCATCCTTTTATCTGTCCAGTGCCGAGCAGTCGCAGCCCCACGAGGCCGGTGCATGAGCGCAGATGCGAGCGGCGATGATGCGGTGGCCCTCGCGATTGGGGTGGGTGCTGTCAAAAGAGCGCAGGTCGCGACGCAGGTAGTGCCTGGGGACCTTGCGCGCGGTGTCCAGCAGCCTGTTCCACTGGGCCTTACGTTCATTTTTGGGCAGACGCCCCACCCGACGCCTCCATTTCAGGCTGCGATGCAATGCCTTTTTCAGGGGCGCCGCTGGACGGATCCGCGCATTGCGATCACGCAGATCGGAGTCCCACAGGTCCACCTTCAAATCGGGCAGATCGCCATCGGCCCACTGCCGCATGTCGCCCGCGTACCGGCCCAGGGCCTCCTTCGGCGACAGGCGTCCCAGGACGAAATCCACTACCTTGCGGGTGTCCAGGTGGGTCTGCAGTCCGGCGATTCCCCGCCACCTCCTGCGGTCCCCGTCGCTGCCCCACGGCGTCAGGCTCAGCCCCGCCACCTTCACGCCCGCAGCATGGGCCTTGCGAAACATCACCAACAGTTGCAGGTTCACGCGCTCGGGGGCCCATATCTCATTGAGCCCGCCCAGCACCAGGGCCCAGTATTCCCGTCCGGGCGCGCGCCTGAACAGGCCGCGGTTTTTCAGGAATTTTTCCTCGAACCGGTGCCTTATCTCGCGGGCCTTGTCCTTCTGGTGGGCCAGGTTGACGACCTCCAGGTTCGAGCAGGCCCCCTGGAGCTGTTCCCCGAAGTTGCCTGCGTAATAGGCCGCGATCGAGGCCCCGACCACCACGGCCTTGACCGGGCGAGCAGTCTTCCACCCCACGGCGCTTTCCATGGTCCTGGCGGATAAAGTGACGGGAACGACGGCAAATCCGATCAGCATCGACATGAACAAGCGTTTCATTTCAGGTACCGCATAAAGAATCCGACAAGGCTCGAACTGCCGGAATAATAGCCCAGGTTGCGTTCTCTTTGTGCGCCCTTCCCGGCGCTGATAAGATGATTGCCGGTACGGTACGGACGAAATGCTTTTCCACAGCCTCGAATACATCCTGTTTCTGATGGTCGTGCTGGTGGTCTATTGGGCCCTCGCGCGAATGCAACGGACGCGGATCCTTTTCACATTTCTGGCTTCGTGCCGCTTTTACATGGCGTGGAACGTCAAATACATCACCCTGATCCTTGCCTCCACGGTCCTCGACTACACGGTCGCCCTGATGCTGCACCGGGCGAACGGCCGGCGCGCGAAGAAGGCCTGGCTCATGGTCAGCCTGGTGGGCAACCTCGGGATGCTGGGGACCTTCAAGTACTTCAACTTCTTCGCGTCCGCGGTCCATGACACACTGTCCGTGGTGGGCATCCAGATCCCCGAGGCGCATCTGGCCCTGCTGCTGCCGGTGGGGATCTCGTTCTACACGTTCCAGACTCTCAGCTACACAATAGACGTGTACCGAGGCGTCATCGAGCCCGAACGCAACTTCCTGCGCTACGCCTTTTACGTCACGTACTTTCCCCAGCTAGTGGCCGGCCCCATCGTGCGCGCCCGCGACTTCCTGCCGCAGATAATCAAGCGCCCGTACATCAACTCGGACATGGTGGGCGAGGGCCTGTTCCTGATACTGCGCGGTCTGGTCAAGAAGGTGATCGTGGCCGATTTCCTGGCGATAAACCTCGCCGACCGTGTGTTCGACAACCCCGCGGCCTTCACGTCCGTGGAGGTGATGATCGGCCTCTATGCCTACACCATGCAACTGTACTGCGACTTCTCGGGGTACACGGACGTGGCGCGGGGCTCGGCCAGGCTCATGGGGTTCCGCCTGCCCGAAAACTTCGAGCGCCCGTACCAGGCCAGCAGCCCGGCCGAGTTCTGGAGGCGCTGGCACATGACCCTTTCGTCGTGGCTTCGCGACTACCTCTATTTTCCCCTGGGAGGCTCCAGGGGCAGCCCCGCCCGCACGTATTTCAATCTGTGGCTGACCCTGTTCCTGATTGGACTGTGGCACGGGGCGGGCTGGACCTTCGTGGTCTATGGGGCGATCCATGGTTGCGCAATGGTGGCGCACCGATTCTTCTACAAGCGATCCGGCCGGACCTCCAGGACCCTGGACCCCAGGTGGATGCATGTCATCAAGGTGGCTGCGATGTTCCATTTCACGGTCCTGTCGAGGATCCTGTTCAGGTCGCCGGACCTGACGACCGCGGGCAAGGTCACGGCCCAGTTGTTTCAGGGCACGTCCTCCGTGGCCCAGGTCTCGGCAGGGGTCTGGGCCGTGCTGGCGATCGCTTACCTGATCCACTGGACGCCCCAGGCTCTGGTGGATTTCGTGAAGCATGGTTTCATGAGGCTGCCTGCCGTGGCCCAGGGGGTGATCCTGGCCGTCCTGGGCGGAGCGTTGATGGAAATCGCCTCCACGCAGGTGGTTCCGTATATCTATTTCCAGTTCTGAGGGAAAAAGGAAGTCAATGGACCTGTGGTGGGAAAACTGGAGCAGCCGACCGGAGAGGCGTGACGAGGTTGACGAGACGGACCGGCCGGGTCTGCCCCGTCTGGCGGTGGTGGGGGTCACCCTGCTGGCATGCGCCGGTCTGACGTACGTATTGCCGTTCCTGTCGGACTACCGCCCGTGGGTGCCCGGTGAGCCGGTGCCCCTTTTGCGCCTGTTCACGTTCGAGGATGGGAACGCCGCGGGCGACGGAGGCGCGCCCGGGATCGGCGGGACCGGAAAAGAGGCGCTCACGGGCGACAGGGCGCGGGAGTCCCTGGCCGCGGAACTGGGCGCGGCCCTGGCCCAGAACCTGGGGGATGACTCCGTGGCGGATCAGGCCGGTGTCTCCGTTGAGGTGTCGGTCGAGCCCAGGGAACTGAAGGGCCTGGTTCGTGAAATCGAGGACCCGGGCGGCGTTGCCATGCGTCCCTTCTACAAGGCCCTGAAAAGGACGGCCGAGGGCCGCGCCGGCGCCATAACCCGGATCGCGCACTGGGGGGACTCGACCATAGCGGCGGACGACATAACAGCCACCCTGCGCCGCAGGCTGCAAAAGCGCTTCGGCGACGCGGGCCATGGGTTCATTCTCACGGCCAAGGGCTACATGCCCTACCGCCACAAGGACGTGGTCTTCAAAAGCAGCGGGTGGAAGCTGTATCCAATCATCCGGGGCCAAAGGCGTGACGGGCGCTACGGTTACGGGGGCGTGTCCTATGGTTCCTGGGGCGGCGGCCGGGCCACCTACGGAACGGTAAAGGAAGGCCCAATCGGCACCAGCGTGAGCCGTTTCGAGCTGTTCTATCAGGCCCACAAGGGCGGGGGCGATCTGGAATGGAAGGTGGATGGAGGCAAGGCGAACGTGCTGTCCACAAAGGCCCCCTCGACCGAGGACCGCTGGAAGCGGATCGACGTGGACGACGGCCCGCACGAACTATCCATCAGGGCCATCGGTCACGGCGAGGTCCGCATGTACGGGGTGGTAATGGAGAGGCCCGGCCCAGGCGTGGTCTATGACTCGCTGGGCATCGTGGGGGCGCGCGCGGCCCGCATGCTGAACGCCGACCCGGACCACTTCGACGCCCAGGTAAGACACCGCGACCCCGACCTCCTGATACTCGCTTTCGGGGGCAACGAGGCGGGCGACAGGAAGATGAGCAGCAAGTGGTACGAAAAGAACCTCACTGAAGTCGTGCAATTCATGCGACGGGGAAAGCCCGGGGCGGCCTGTCTGTTGATGGCTCCCCTTGACCAGGGGGAGGTCGGGCCCAGGGGCAGGGTCAGGACGATTCCCGTGCTGAGGCGGATCGTCAAGGTCCAGCGCAAGGTGGCCATGGCCCAGGGCTGCGCCTTCTTCGACACGTTCAGCGCAATGGGAGGACCCGGCGCCATGGGCCGCTGGTACAAGTCGAAACCCCGCCTCGGCTGGGGCGACTACCGGCACGCCACCCCCGCGGGCTACGAGGTGATCGGCAACCTCTTCTACAAGGCCCTTCTCAAGGGCTTTGCCGACTACCTGGAGCGCCGCGAGGATGTTGAAGGAAGCCATGTCCGTCAATCGTGAACAGACTCAACTGGAAGAGATGTGCCGGAGTCATGGGGCGGACCCCGACATGGTGCAAGGCGGGGGCGGGAACGCCTCGTTCAAGCCCGGCAACGGCGGAATGTGGGTGACGCTGTCCGGTGTCAGGCTGAAATCCGCCCGTTTTCCCGAAGGGTTCGTCCAAGTGGACCTGGACGCCATCCGATCCATCGTGAGCGATCGTTCTTTGTCCGGGCTTCCTCAAGCACGTCTGGACCAGGCAGTCCTGCGGCGCGTGCTAGAGTCCCGCACCAGCCCGACATCCGGGCGACCTTCCATCGAAACCATGATCCACGCGATGCTGCCGGGGCGGCTGGCAATTCATACGCACCCAGTACATGCCTTGGCCCTTGTCTGCCTGCGTGACGGACCGGAGGTCGCCGCACGGCTTTTCGACGACAGGCGTTTCCTGTGGATACCTTACGCCAAGCCGGGTCTTTTCCTGACAATCGAGTTCGTGCGCGGCATCGAGGAACACGCGCGGCGCACGGGGACAAAGCCGCAGTGGTTTTTCATGCAGAACCACGGCCTGATATTGACTGGAGATTCCCCCGAAAACATCGAAAAGTTGCGCCGGGAGGTCTTTTCCGTGCTGCGCGATCATTTCGGCGACGCAGGTGTCCGGGCGAAACAGCCAACCGCTTCACCAGGACCCCATGCCCCATGCCCAGTGGCTGCGGAATGCGCTTGCTGCCGAGTCCGACACCTCCTCCGACGTTGACGTGCGTTGGGCTTCAGATCGGGATGCCTGCTCATTGGCCTTCGAGCCGACCCTTCTGGACGCGACCATGAAGGGTTCCCTGCACCCCGACCATGTGGTGCACATGGGGGAATTGCCGCTGGCCGTCGAACCAGGTGATGACGAAGCCATGGTTCGCTCGGGCGTTGGGCGGTTCAGGGAAAAGAACGGATACCTGCCCAGGTTTGCAGTCGTGCGGGGCCTTGGAGTTCTGCTTTCTGGCGAAACCCAGGGGAAGCAGGGCCTGCGGGAAGAATTCGCCTCGGCCCACGCAAGGGTCCTTCGCCTGATCGGCGACGCAAGCAGAATCAGATTCTTGCCCAATGAAGAGTGCAGGTACCTTGTATCCTGGGAATGGGGCCGATTCCGGGTTGAAAGCGCATGAAGGTCGTCATCGCAATGGCCGGTCCCGGTGATCGGTTTCTCGAATCGCAGAACACCGACATAGTGCCCATGATCGAGGTGGACGGGCGGCCCATGGTATCGCACGTCGTGGACCTTTATCCGGGCGAAACCGATTTCGTGTTCCTGTGCCGCAAGGACCATCTGGACCGATCCGATCTGGGCAAGGTGCTGTCCGGGCTGCGTCCCGGGGCGCCCATCATAGCCGTAAAACGCCATGACCTGGGACCCGTGGAAACCGTGTTGAAAGCGGACGGGTTCATCAACGACGACGAATCTGTCCTTGTGTCTCATTGCGACTTCTCGGCCTGGTGGGACTACCCCGCATTCAAGCGATTCGTCGCAAAAAGCCGCTGCGACGGCTGCATCCTGACCTGCTCCGGGTTTCACCCCCACCTGATCGGCCCCGGGCGGTACGCGGGGCTACGGATCGACGACAGGGGGCGGGCGCTCGAAATCCGTGAAAAGCATGCCTTTGTCAAGGACCCGCGATCAGGCCACTGGTCCGCGGGCGCGTACTGGTTCCGTAGATGGAGGGACGCCCGCAGTTGCATGCGGCGCGCCATGGACGAGTGCGTCCCCCTTGACGGGGGCGTCTACGTGAGCATGGCCGTCCAGTTGTTGATCGATGACGGCCTGGACATACGCACCTGGGACCTCGACTATTTCCTGCATTGGGGCAATCCGGTACACTTGGCCGCGTATCGCATGTGGGCTAAATATTTCAAGGCGGTACGGGGGCGACAGACATGACCATCCTGGTTCCCATGGCCGGCGCTGGGGTCCGTTTTTCCAGGGAAGGCTACGAACTTCCAAAGCCCCTGCTGCCGGTGTCCGGATTGCCTATGGCGGTACAGGCAACCAAGGCGTTGCCCAGCGCGGCCGACATGGTATTTGTGTGCCAACGGGACCACGTCGACCGATTCGGTCTGGACCGCGTGCTGGAAAGCCATTTTCCTGGGTGCCGGGTCGTTGTGCTGGACCATATGACCCAGGGACAGGCATGCACATGTCTGGAGGCCGAGGCCTTCGTGGACAGTGAAGCGCCCCTGACGATCGGTGCGTGCGACAACTCGATGCTGTGGAACCGCGAATCATTCGATCGCCTCAGGGCCGATCCCGACACCGAAGCCATGATCTGGACCTTCAGGAACAACGCCGCAGTCTCACGAAACCCGCGGGGATACGGATGGGTCCGAACGGACGAACACGACAATGCCCTGGGCATCTCGTGCAAGATCCCAATCAGCGACAATCCTCTTCAGGACCATGCCATCGTAGGCACCTTCTGGTTTCGAAAGGCGTCCCTCTTTTTCGACGCGGTCAAGCGACAGATGGCCGAGGGGCTCAGCACCAACGGCGAGTATTACGTGGACGTGACCATGGAGGTGCTCATCAAGGCGGGCGTTCGGGTCAAGGTGTTCGAAGTCGACCACTACGTCTGCTGGGGGACGCCGGACGACCTGAGGACATATGAGTACTGGGAATCCTATTTCCTAAAGGTGCTTCGCGATTTCCGAGACCACGGCGAACGGGCGGATTAAGACACGTAATGAAAGGGCTTCCTTCGAAGCGTTTTGATCAGGTCACAGCTCGTCAAGTGCGCCGTTTCATCGTGGCCGGGTGCTGCGCCACCGGCGCGGACGCCCTGGTCTATTTCCTGCTCGTTTCCATGGTCGGGCGGGACATGGGGCACGACGGACCCAAATTCGCGTCGTTCGTCACCGGAACACTGGTAGCCTATGTGGTGAACAAGTTCTGGACCTTCGGATCGAGACAAAGGTCATTCGTCGAAATGGGGTCCTTTTTCGCGCTGTACACGGCCGCCCTGGGCGTCAACGTGGGCATGAACCACCTGGTCCTGATGCTGTTCGAGGGCGCCACGATCCCGGCCTTCGTGGTGGCCACCGGGTGTTCTACGGTCCTGAACTTTCTGGGCCAGAAGTTCTGGGTATTCAGAGGCAAATCACAATGAAACTGTCCGTGGTCATCCCCTGCTACAACGAGGCTAGGAACATTCCGCTGATCCTCGACAGGTTCGGCGAAGTCGTGGGCGACAAAGAGGTGGAAAGTAAAGATATCGAGGTGGTCCTGGTGGACAACGGCTCCACGGACGACACGCCGGAAGTCCTGCGGGACCTGCTTGCCGGATACCCGTTTGCACGAACCGTTCGAGTGGATGTCAATCAGGGCTACGGATTCGGCATCCTGAGCGGCCTGCAAGAGGCCAACGGAGAGTTCCTGGGCTGGACCCACGCGGACATGCAGACCGACCCCAAAGACACCATCAAGGCCCTGCGACTCATCGAAAGCGCTCCGGAACCGCAAAGGTCGTTCGTCAAGGGAAACCGCAAAGGTCGCCCCGTTTCCGATGTGTTCTTCACGCTGGGCATGGGTCTGTTCGAATCGCTGTATCTGGGCGTGAACCTGCGGGACATCAATGCCCAGCCGAACTTGTTCCACCGGAGCTTTTTTGAATCCTGGGAGGACCCGCCTCACGACTTTTCATTGGACCTGTACGCGTTCGTGCTCGCCCGGAAGCGGGGATTGGACGTGATCAGGTTTCCCGTGCGGTTCCCCAAACGGATTCACGGCCATTCCAAATGGAACGTGGATTGGCGCTCCAAGTGGAAATTCATCCTACGCACGCTCAAATACAGCGCCGGTTTGAAACGCAGACTAAAAGGCTAGGCCATCATGGACGCAGGGCAATCAGATCGTGAAAAGACCGCCCGCAGCAACCCCGTCTTCATCCGCCATCGGGTCAACCGGATCAAGGACCTGGGCGGTGTGGACCCGTCTCATGGCGTTGAAATCGACCTGAGGACAGGTGACGGCAAAGGCTCCATCATCCTGGCGCACGATCCCTGGGAAACCGGCGATCCGTTCGACGCCTGGCTGGACCGGTTCACGGCGCTGGGCCTAAAGGGTCCCATCGTGCTCAATGTCAAGGTGGACGGGGTCGAGCCGGTCGTCATGCGTCTGCTTCGGGACCATGGCCTGGAAGACTGGTTCTTTCTGGATTCGCAGATGCCCACCCTGGTGCACTGGACGGTACGGCAAGGCGAGGAACGATTTGCCGTAAGGCTGTCCAGGTACGAGCCGCCTGAACTGCTTGATGCGTTTCGCGGCCGGGTCCGCTGGCTCTGGGTGGACTGCTTCCACGGGTTGCCGGTGTCCCGCGAACTCCTTCAACGCGCTGGCGAGGGCTTCAAGGTATGCCTGGTCTCGCCGGAGCTGCAGGGCGCGCCCGTCCATGCCATCGCGGCGTTTGGTGACCTGCTCCCACTTGCCCAGGCCATCTGCACCCGCCATCCGGAGGCATGGTGATGTCGGGCGCCGAGCGCGCGGGACTTTGGGCAGCGCTTGGATTGATGATCCTGATGACGGTGACGGGCTGCGGCCATGACGGTGAATTCGTCAGGAGGATCATTCCCAGACAGGCGAGCGAACAGATCGGCCGGGCACTGAAGCGCCTACCGTCTGATCTACGATTGCAGGGCGCGTCGTTCGGACGTGACCATAATGATGTCATCATCTGTCGTACGACCGCGGACAAGCAGTGCTTTTCAGTATTGCTTCAGGACCCCTTGACGGGCTGCGACGGCGTCGTGGCCGGCCCGTGGTGCGTGACATGGCCGAAGGCCCGGCCCGACGCGGATATCATTGCATCGCTCAAGGCGGTACTGGAGGGCATGGACGGCACCAGGATATGGCGCACCCTCGAAACACGCCGTCTACCGTTGAGGATCGGGGAAAACCTGGAGGCCGGGTGGGTCGTAAAAGGGTATTCATGGACGTATCCGGCCGGAGCGGCGATCCTGTCGATCCGGCTTTCCGGCAACGGACGCGCCGTCAAGGTGCCGATAATCTTCCCTGTGCCGCCCGGTAGACGTGGCGACTGCATGGCTTCCACGAAAAACTACTGTCTGCTGAAAAGTTCGCCGCCCGATGATTCGGCTCTTGAAGGACATGAGGGCGCTGTAGAGGCCCTGGCCCGCGCACTGGTGTCCAGGGACAGGTTCGAGCCCAGACCAAACCCCAGGTTGATCTACGACTGGGCGTTGCTGGCGATGATCCTGGCGCTGGCCCTGGCGACGCTGTGGATCCTGCGGGACCTGATCAGGCAGGCTCCGCCGCCGTTTTGGATATGGGCGTGCGTGGCTGGAATCCTGTGCCTGGGATTCATTCTCAGGCTGACTTTGTCCCCATGGGCCTTCATCCACGAGTTCTTCCACTATTCGGCCCCATTCAGGTGGCTCTTCGCGGACGTCAGCCTGCCGTACGGAGACGTCGGTCCCGTCCTGTACGCCGCCGTAAACAGGACCTTCGGGGGCGAGGAAAAGGCCATCTTCGCGACCAACGCCGTCCTGTCCACACTGACCCTGGGGGCCGTGATTGCCCTGGACTTCGCTCTGTTTCGTCGCTGGCCGAGGGCGCTTTTCGCGGGTTTCGTCCTGTGCCTTCTGCCCCAGCACCTCCGTTACTCCAGCTCGGAGGTTCTCCATGTGCCGGCGACCCTGTTCATTGTCTGGTCCGTGGCTTTGGTGATCCTGTTCGTGGACAAGCGCAACCTGTCGACACTGCTGGCCGCGCTGCTTGCCCTGTTCCTGGCGACGCAGTCGAGGCCGGAGGGCATGGCGGCCCCGGTGATGGCAATCCTGGCCGTGGCCCTGACGCGACCAGGACAGATCCCATCCATCGTGAAGGACCGGAGGGTCCTGCTGGGAGCACTCGTCCTGATCGCCCTGATTGTCTTTCAGTTTATTGAGTTCAGGGCGCGCGTCGTTGCCGGCCCCCAACTCGGTTTTCGTGGAATTAGCGGTATCGTCTGGTTCGATTCGGCTTCGACTCCGGTCGCGCTATGGGTCCTTTGGGGGCTTGGGCTCTACTGGGGGCTTACGCACCGGATCGGCGCGACTCTGTGGGTCGTGATTTCGGTCGCGCTGCTGACTGGCGGGTCCTTACTGCTGTTCGACAACCCGCTGTTCAATCTTCGATCCCAGCTCCTTTCAACGCCTCTTCACGCCATGGTGGCTGCCGGGGCGTTCCAGATCGTCGTTGACTGGCGAACCGGCAGGACCTTCCTGCGCAAAATCGCGATGGCCGCGGTCATGATCGCACCGATGACCGGGGTCTTTACGCACGCCCGTTTCGTGACTGAGATGATGGCGTCCCAGCAGGAATGGCGATTCATCAGAGAGGCGTTGCCGACCCTGCCCGACGGTCCCCGCTGGCAATTGGCCGGCCTGGATATGTACGGATCCTTTCCGGTGGACCTGATCTGGAGTTCCGGAAAACTGCTCGAACCCGTGGACCTGGGTTCAGTAGTGACCGGCGACCGAAAGGCCGTTTCACCGAAACACCATGTGATCGTCTATTTGGGTATGAGCTGTTATTTCAACACCTTTCCAGAAAGCCAGGATCAAATGCCCACCGGCCCGATGCGGCCCGAATGCATGGAGGCGGCCAGGGACCACGTCCTCAAACCCATCGTGACACGCACCCTCCACGGAAGGTTGGACCCTGGTCTGTTTTCCTATGGAAGGGTCGACGGCCCCTTCGAAATCGGTTTTTACCTGCTGGACGGTCCTGTTGACGACAAAGGCGACTGAGCGCCCGCCGGATTCACCCGTGTAGGCCGAATCGCAGATTGAAGGCCTCGACCACTATCTGCGTCGCGTGTTCCACCGAGTACGTCGCCATGTTGACGAGCAGATCGTAGTGTCCGGGGTCGGCCCAATCCTTGTTGAAGTGCTCTGCGTAGAAGTCCCGTCGTTGGTTGTCCACCTCGTCGACCAAGGCTTCCGCCTCACTGCGGGACAGGCCCCGGCCGGCCATGATCTGCTGGATCCTGAACGCGGTTGGGGCATAGGCCCGCACGCGCAGGGTCTTTTCTGGTTTCAAGAGAAACTGGGACCCTCGACCGATTATGACCGCCTTTCCGTGATGGCCG
Source organism: Deltaproteobacteria bacterium (assembly GCA_013151875.1). Classification (GTDB taxonomy): domain Bacteria; phylum Myxococcota_A; class UBA9042; order DTJE01; family DTJE01; genus JADDHL01. The sequence goes on along the minus strand of JAADHL010000179.1, from coordinate 12,229 downwards.
ATCGTCAGAATCACGCTGGTCAGGGCCTTCAGGAACCTGGACGACGTCAGCCTTCCACCGCCGAATTGCTCGGCAATCCATTCGGTCATCCGGTCGCGCACCCGTTCGTCAACGGATTCCAGGACAGCGCGGCGTACGTGCTCTGTTTCGGCAATGCGGGTGATCACGTCCTGGTCATCGAACGTAAAACCCAGGCGCTCAGCGACCTGTTCGCCGACCTTTGCCCCCAGGGAGCCGAACTCCCGCGAGATCGTGATGCAAGGCCTCAGATCCCCCTGCAACCCGGCCGAATCCCGCGTTCGGCGCTCTTTGTTCCATACCTCGACCTGACGATTGACAATCTGTTCGACACCTTCGTTCGGCATGCTGGCCTCCACTACTGATCCTCTACATCCTGCCCCGTCATGGCCTGTTATTCAATCCCCTGGACATGAAGGTAACCCGCAAAAACCGGGCCCAAAATCAGTTTCCGGGTCAATATGCCATCGTTACACGGGTTCAAGCCGGGCCGTGAACAGGAACACGTCGTAGGACCTGCCCCTGCCCTCCTTACGGATGGTGTGGACCACTTCCCAGCAACATCCGGTGAACCCCGCGCCACGCGCGACTCTATCCAGATCCTCCCGGGGAAAGCCGAAGTGGCAGACCCCTTCGTTTCCGTGTTCATGGAAGGTGCCGTCGTCGTCGGCCAGGTCCGCGATGGCCACGAAGCCGCCCGGTTCCAGCAGTGACGCGAGTTTTACGAAAAACGCGTCAGTGTCCCTGATATGGTGCATTGTCATTGAACTTACGATCCCGTGAAATCGTTGATCAGTGCGAAACGTCATGATGTCGGCCTTGATGGGGACGACCCGGCAGCCACTCCAGTTTCGTGATTTCTCGCGCAATTCATCGATCATTCCGCCGGAATCGTCCAGCGCCGTAATCGAGCGCACGCGCGCGCAGATCCCCCCGGTCAGAAGCCCGGTCCCGGCCCCCACGTCCAGCAGATCCATGTCCTGGTCCAGAGCAATCGCCGCCTCTATCGCCTTTCCAATGGCCCCGGCCAGCTCGCGCCGCCTCGCGCTGGCGTCCCAGGTCCCGGCCGCCTCGTCAAATCTGCTGCTCATCCGAACACCTCTCGTGACAAAAGTTGGAATGGTCTAGCGGAACTGAACATCTTCAAGAATGCAGCGAAAAAACTCGCCTTCGTCCTCGAAACGCGATGTGCCGAAAAGCCAACCGACGCGATGTCGAGTCGGGATCGTGATGCCTTCGAAAGTGTGTTCTGATTCAACCAGTCCGCCGAACGGATGAAAAGAAAACTCGCCGGTGTTCATGTCACCCCAGCGCTGAAGACAACAACTTCGGACCCGGCCGTCTTCGTCTATCTGGATGTCGAGTTCCGAGCGTTCCCCATGTGCGTTGATTGTGGCGGTGGTGTGGTTCTGATCTGTGTCGGTCCAGACGACGTCGGAACCGAGCAGAACAGCGGGAAGCCAGATCGCCTCTGCGTGCAGGCGCCCTGCAGCAGCCCGAGCAATATCCCGACCGTCGGCTTTCATCACAGGGAAAAGACCGAGGAGTTTCCAGCGCATGGCTCCATGGCCATCGACAAGCCTATCAAATCCAACGACGGGTAGTCCGTTTACCTTCGCTCGCGCGGACCAAACGAACCCACGGTCCCATCTAATGACCTGTTCAGCTACGAATTCGCACCACCCAGGGTCGAGCTTGATCGTGCCCGACATCTTCAGTCGCGCGCAGGTCGAGAGTTTTGCGCCCGGAGCGAGAGCGTGGGTAAGGTAGCGGCGGGCCGTAGGGGGAAGCCCTTCAATGGAACCAGGGTCAAACACCTCGTGGCTCGCCGGAATAGTGTTCCAAAGTTCCTCGAGTGTCCTGTCATGTCGCATGCCTGACAAAGCCCCATTCCGACGGCGTGGTATCTGTCCGCCAAACTGTTCCTACCGGCACCTGGCGTTCCGGCACCTGGCATTTCGTCGCCCGATCGCCGCTTCAACGACGACTCATGCGCGATCGCACCTCGAAATTATCATAATCATGATGGGTTAATGTACAATCGTTTCGCTCGGTCGGGCCCGGATGCGCCGCACGACCCGGGGGCCAAGGGCACTGTCACCATCGATATCCAGGGAGGAGGCACATGTCCCTGTTCTTCAAAAGAGAAAAAGAGGTCCGCCAACTGATCGACGAGTACTTCCGTGTGGCCGATGAGACATTGGACGCGTTCGACGCCGCGTTCAAAAGCTACCTGAAAGATGGGATCTGCGACAAACTGCGCGAGGCCGACGGCCGCATTCACGCATCGGAGTCACGCGCCGACGACCTGAGGGTCGAGATCGAAAAGATGATGTACAGCCATTCCCTGCTCCCGGAGTCCCGCGGAGACATCCTGGGGCTGCTGGAAAGCTTCGACAAGATGCCCAACCTGGCGGAAACGGTCACCTTCATGATCGTGACCCAGAAGATCCAGGTTCCGCCCCAGTTCAGGCCCGATTTTTCCAGGCTGCTGGACTGCAACATGGATGCCTATCACCAGGTCCGCGAGGCCGTGGATCGCCTGCTGGCCAATCCGGACACGGTAGGCGCCGCCGTGAAACCGGTCGACGAGAAGGAAAGCGAATCGGACAGGATCGAGCGGGCACTGATAACCTCGATCTACGATTCCGACACGGACAAGTCGGATCGGATCCTGCTGCGGGAGCTTATCGAACGGGTAGGCGACATATCCGACAACGCCGAGCGCGTGGCTTACCGGATCGAGATCATCGCCCTGAAGCGTCGCATCTGAGGACCTGGTTATGTGGCAGATCATTTCCGGGATCTACATGGGCTGGGCTCTGGGCTCCAACGACGCTGCCAACGTGTTCGGCACGGCCGTGTCTTCACGCATGCTGCGGTTCTGGACCGCCGCTTCGTTGTGCGCGGTATTCGCCTTGATCGGGGCGCTGGTCGAAGGCGGCGCGGGCATGAAAACCTATTCAGCCTTGTCCTCCACGTCCCTGGATACCGCTTTCCTGGTGGGTCTGGGCGCCGCGCTCACCGTGACCGGGATGACCTCTCTCAGGCTTCCGGTATCCACCAGCCAGGCCGTGGTGGGCGCTCTTATCGCGATCGGCACGGCCCCGGTGTTGGTGGGGACCGCGACAACCGCCAACGTGCAATTAGACGTCCTGGGCAAGGTAGTCGCCTGCTGGGTGGGCACTCCAATAGGGGCCCTCGTGGCGGCAGTGGTCCTGTACGTGGTGATCGGGCAGTTGATGAACAGGCTGGCCCTGAACGTGTTTCAGTATGACCGCCTTTTACGCATGGCCCAGATAGTCGCGGGCTCTTACGGGGCATACGCGCTGGGCGCCAACAATGTAGCCAACGTGACGGGACCTTTCACCGGACCAGGGATGCTGTCTGTGCCGGCCGCCTGCCTGGTTGGGGGCCTGGCCATCGCGGCCGGGAGCCTGACCTTCAGTCGCGGTGTAATGATGACCGTGGGACGCGGCCTGGTCAAACTCGACGCATACAGCGCGTTCATCGTGATCCTGGCCGAGGGCGTTACGGTCCACGCCTACGCCGTGCTGGGCGTCCCTGTGTCCACCAGCCAGGCGGTCGTGGGAGGGGTCCTGGGCATAGGCATCGTGAAAGGGGCCCGCACCGTCAACCGCCGCACCCTGCGCAACATCCTGCTTGCCTGGATCTCGACGCCCACCGTCAGCTTCCTGGTAACCCTTGCTGGATACGTCGTTGCCCATGAAGTGGGATGGCTGTAGCTGAAACCAGCGGCCCCCTCGCTACTCGAAGCCGTCCAGGAGGTCCTTGAGCAGCACCTCGCCCAGGCGTTCATAGCCCAGGCGATTGAAGTGCACATAGTCCTGCGCGGCGTATGGTGGGTCCGCGTTCACCCACTGAATCATGGACATCGGGCCTCCCATGAAGGCCACCAGGTCAAAGAACCCGCAACCATAATCCTCGGCCACACGGCGCTGGACTTCGATGACCTGCGCGGTCCTCGGTCTGGGCAGGAACCGATATTCGCTTTCAGTTTCCCGCTTGTCCCGGATTTTCTGGGTTTTCTGGATTTTCTGGCGGATGGGACGGTCCGATGGGCCTATCAGCAGGCACGAAGCAGACGGCACGGCGTCCTTGACCCTGTCCAACACCGCTCGCAAATCCTCCTCGTACTTTTCAATCGGCACGACATCGTCGCCCGACTCGTTGGTGCCGTAGGCCAGCACAACGAGGTCGGGCCTGCGCCGACGCAGATGCTCGCGGTACAGATCCGGGTTCCATTCGAGCTGATAACGGGCGCGCGACCCTGGGATGCCCAGGGTGTCCAGGATGACGCCCGGCACGTCCCTCTCCATGGCCACGCCGAAGATCCGGACCTCGCCGTCGCCTACCGGCCGTATGCCGAAGGTGTGCCTGCCGTCGCGGACCTTGAACACCGCATAGCCCGGCTCAATCCGTTTCGACCACGTGCGCAGGCGCTTCACCCTGCGGTGGTCGATCTTTACGTCCAGGCGGCCGCCGCGCGGCTGCTTTAAATAGAACAGCTCAAAACGGCTGACCCTGCGTCCCACGCGGTTGTCTTTGGTGGTGCTGACCTCGCCCCAGTTCTTTTTCCAACCGGAGGAAACGCTCATGCCCGCCAGCCCGTACCAGCCGTCCTTGCGGTCGTCCGGCTTGCTGACCCTGTCCGTGTGCCAGGTGTTGGTCGAGCTGATGTTGACGTCCGCCTGTCGATACGTGCGCCAGGGCCTCGCGGGCATTACGAAACCGTGCCCAGCATCGCCGTACCTGCGCTGTAATTCGCGTCGAATATATCCGGTAAATATGTCACCGGCCACGTGTGACGCGCCGTAGAAAACAATGCGCGCCTGACCCTTTTGATCCCTTGCACGCCTCAGCGCGTCGTGGAAAGCGGCAAGTGAGCGACCGCTGGGGTCATATATGGGAATCTGGATCCCCAGCATCCCGTCGGCCGGCGCCTTGACCCCAGTCCTGTACGGGGCCGCCGCTTTCGATGAACCGGCCACGGGCAGTGACCGTGCTTTCTGTGACCGTGCATTCTGGACCTGGGTCATGCCGGCGCCGCACGCAAGCGTCAGACTAGCGGTGACAAGAGCCACGGCCGCTTTGTGGTAAAAAAGACGCATCATCCGATCCATTTTCCGTCCTAACCTGCCGAATGGGCAAATTGGCTGCAAACAAGGCGAGCCGCCGTCTTTGACGCGGATTTGGAGGTGGCTTCAGCAGTATCGAACCATTACCGCGAACCGGAAAGTGCAATCGGAAGGCACGTTTCAACAACCCTTGCGGCTTAGGTTGCTCGCATCGTCAACCATTTGACTTTCCAGTATTTTCCACTAACCTATTTCCTATCGGACCAGTCTGAGCCGGGGTGATGAACCGTAAGCATTGTTCAGAATGCGAGGCCGACTTTCCCCTTTTCGCGAGGGAATGCGCGAGGTGCGGCCGTCCGTTGGTCCTGGCCCGCGGGACCGTGATCGCCGGTCAGTTCACGGTGGAACGCCTGGTGGCCAGCGGGGGCATGTCCCAAGTGTACCTGGCGTCACAGGAATCCATCCAGCGCGAGGTGGCCCTGAAAGTGGTGGCCGTACCCGATGGCGGCGAACTGGGCGATGTGGACGCCCTGAAAAACGAGGCGTTCCTGGCGAGCCGGATTCATCACCCCCACATCGTCTCGATCTTCGATCACGGCGAGTTCGAAGGGAATCACTTTTACCTGGCAATGGAATTCCTGCACGGGCAGTCCGTCGCGCGGGCACTGGCCCAGGAAGGCCCGGTAGGCTGGGTCAGGGCGCTGCGCATCATGCTGCAGGTGTGCGAAGCCCTGGATGCCGTGCACGAAGCCGGCGTCATCCACAGGGACCTCAAACCGGGAAATCTCTACCTGATGCAGACGGAAGGGCAGGAAGACTTCGTCAAGCTGCTGGACTTCGGACTGGCTACCGGAATCCGCAGGCTGCCCGCGTTTTTCGGCGGCGGGCTGGGCAAGGCCGGCACACCCCTTTACATGAGCCCTGAACAGATACGGGGAAAGGCCCTGGACGAACGCTCCGACCTCTACGCGGTGGGCGCCATCACCTACGAACTGATAACCGGCGACCCGGTTTTCAGCGGCATAGACCCCTTGGAGGAGCACCTCAAATCCGTGCCGTCGCCCATCAGCATCGCCCGTCCGCAGACCCGGGTCCCCCGCGCGCTGGACGACTTTCTGTTGAGACTGCTCGCCAAGTCCCCGGCGCAAAGACCGCCGAGCGTGGACGAGGTGATCGGCAGGTTCAAGCGCATGCTGCCTGCGTCCCCCGCCGTGCCCGAAGGAGCGCGGGAACCGGAGTTCGACGAGGACGATTCATGGTTCGACACGCTGCCCCGGGCCATCAGGTTGCGCGACCCGGACTTCATCGGCCGCGAAAGGGAACTGAGCCTGCTCGACGAGGCGCTGACCGCGGCCCAGGAAGGCCGGGGTTCGGTGAACTGGTTCACCGGCGAACGGGGATCGGGCAAGACGACCCTGGGTATCCGCTTCCAGCACAAGGCCACCGAACGGGGGTTCCTCACCGCTTCTTCTCCGACCGGATCGAGGGGCTCGGTGATGGGGTCATGGCGGGCCGCGATGGGCGACCTGCTGGGCGTGGAGGGAAGGACTCAGGCCCAGGTGCGCGACCGTTTGACCGAACTGGCCGATGTGAGTCACGACGACCCGATGACCGACGGAGTGACGGCCCTCCTGTACCCGGGCGCGGCAGCCCGCGACATGGCCCACATGGACAAGGACGTGTTCGTGGACTACATACAGGCCTCCGTGGAGGGCTTCCTGCGCCGGCTTACCGCAAAAAGGGGCCTGGTGCTGCGCCTGGACGATTTCCACGAAGCCGACACATACAGCATCGCATTTCTGGACAGGCTGTGCAGGCAGATGGGCTCCTACCCATGCTCTTTGGTCGTCCTTGTGACTTCAATGCCCGTAAACAGGTCCAAGGACGACGAATACAAAGTCCTGCGCAGGGCCATGTCAACGGTCAAAGTGGCCGGCGGGTATCGTGTCTTGTCCCGGATGACCGAACGTGACGTGGTCGCCTTGATCGAGAGCATGTCCCAGGCCCAGTGCAGCGGTCAGGTCAGGCGGCTGATCCACCGCGCCGCCGGGGGCAATCCCATGTTCGCCGTGCACATGTACAGGCACCTCGGGTCCAGGGGCGCCATCGCACTTGTCAACCGCATGGTGCGTCTGGTGGCCGGCGCGGATACTTCTGTGCCCAAGGCCCTTCTGGACCTGCTGACGACCCGTATCGAGGACCTGGCCCACGAGCTTCCCGATGGGGCCGCGGCCGCGGAACTGCTGACGCGCGTGGCCATGCTGGGGCGGTGGGCCGCCGTCGGCAACCTATGGTCGCTCGTCGACAGGGAGGGCCGCAAGGACCTGCGGGATGCCCTGGACCCGCTGGTGGACCGATTGACCAGGGACGGATTCCTGAATCGGGTCCCCTGGGGCGACGACGATTCCCTGGTCTTCACGCATCCCCTCATGGGTGAGGCCATTCGCGGACGACCCAGGGATTCCACCACGGCCCGCCTGCACCTTCTGACCGCCCAGGTCCTGGAAACGGCCTATTCGGAGGACATCGGACGCGTCGCCGCGGACCTGGGCCGTCATTATATCGAGACCGGCTACCTGGACACGGCCACCGACTACCTGCTGACCGCGGGCGAAGCAGCCATGGAGGACGCGCGCTTCAGGGATGCGGGCGACCTGTACCGGGAGGCCGAGGCCGCCATGGTCAGGATGCGCCTGGAAAAGGACTCGCGTATGAAGCGGGTCCATCTGGCCCTGGCCGAACTCAGTTGGCGCGAGGGACGTTATGAGGAAGCCGATGAGCGTCTCAAGGCCATGGGCAAGCCGCGTCGCAGGGAACGTGATACGCCGGAAACGCTGCTTGCGGTGGCCTTGTCCGCCCGAGTGGCCGAGGCCAGACGACGACCGACGGAGGCGTTGTCGATACTCCAGGGGCTGGTCGAAGCCTGCGAGGCGCGCGGCGACCATCACAGGGCGGCCAACGCCCTGGTCCAGATGGCGGACATCAAGATGGACCTGGGGGAAAACGGCGAGGCGGCGCGACTCATGGACCACGCCGACGACTTGGTTCATTCCTACGGCAAAACACGGACGTTGGGCCTGATCGACCTCGCCAGGGGCAGGCTGATGCGCAAGGTGGGTTCCACCAGTGCATGCCTCGATCACATGGACCGGGCCCTCGAAATACTGAGCGGCCCTCGCGACTTCATCGAGAGGGCCGAGGCCCTTTTCTTCAAGGGCGCGAAGTTGCTTGAAAGCAACCGAACGGCAGAGGCCGAAGAGATCTTCCGTATCGGGGTAGGGCTGTGCGAGCAGACAGGCTTCGCAAGGGGGCTGGCCGGGCACCTCAACAACCTCGGCACCACGCTGACGGCGATGGGTCGCGTCGAGGAGGCCAGGGACGCCGTCATGCGCGCGCAGGCCATCCGCGAACAGATGGGAGACTCCAGGGGGGTGGCGGGATGCCTGACAAGTCTGGCCGACCTGAGCCTCAACCTGAAGGAATGGAAGAACGCACGGGAACTGGCGTTGAGGTCGCTGGAACTGTACCGACGCGCAGGTTATGTGTTCGGCGAGAGGATCAGCCTGGTCAACCTCGGGTTTGCCTGTCGGGGCGAGGGCGACATAGACCAGGCCGAGCGGTATTTCAGGGAATGCCTGGACACCACGAAACGGGACAAAGGGGTCAATCCCTCGGTCGCGCGGGCCCATGAAGCGCTGGCCGGCATCCTCGAGGACAGGGGCGACCTGGACGGCGCTGTACAACATCGACTGGATGGAATATTGGTATATGAGTACCTGGAACTGCACGAGGAAGCCGAGGCCCTGAGGCGCGTCCTGCGCATGGCGCCCGGGGACGGAAGTGATCAACCCGTGGTCAATTGAGACCACGGCGTGATCGATAGAGGGTCGTAGTCAAGGAGGTTTCTGCCATGGGTACAATCAATGTCACCTATCTGCCCTGCACCAAGGCGATCCCGACTGGGGCGCAGACCATTGTCTGCACTATTTCGGGAAAACAGTTCCGGATGGAGATTCCGGACATGATGTTTACTGGGACAATATGGCTGAGATTCTACTCGCCGTACACGACGCGCAACCACCCTACGGGCTACACGGTGGCCGGCAAGACCTACGAGGTCGTGAAGGTGGCGGGACCCGAGCCTACACGGGGCTACACGTTCAGGTTCGAGACACCGTTTACCAGTGGGACCCAAAGCACCGTGGATCTGGCTCAGTCCGTAGACGACGGCGACCCAGGAAACTGGATCCCCGCAACCGGCCGCAGCAAGTGGATCAACCAGTCCGGGTTCATGGGCGGGCGTTTCGGCTTATTCTACTTTTTCGCCAACTTCAAGAAGGATCAGGCCTGATTACCGTTCCATGAGGATCTTTCTTGTCGCCTCGGCGCGGGCCTTGACCTGGGGGTCCTTCTCCATCCTGATCACCTCGGACAGGAAGTCCAGGGCCTCGCTGCGCCCAAGCGTTGCCAGTGCGTCCAGGGCCAGCATCCGGATGGATCCATCGTCGTCAAAGACCGCTTTTTCGATCCCTTCGAGCGCGTCCTTCTCGTGGGTACCGGCAAGGGCCTTAATGGCGGCCTCCTTGACCTTGCGCGACGGGTCTATCACCAGGCCGGATATCGCTATGATGGCCCGACGCTCGTGCACCTGCTTTACTGCCCCGATTGCGGCCAGCTTGACGTCCGGGTCGCGATCCCACAGGAGCCGGGTCAGAAAGTCCAGTTCGCCGGCCGCCTCACCGGGTTTCAGAAGCCCCAGGTAGGTGGTGACAGCCTTGCGTCTGACCTCCACGTTGCGGTGCTGGCCCAGCATCTTCAGGGACGCGCGCGCGGCCTGGATCCCCTTGGCGGCCACGCCGTCCAGCGCGGCGGACTTGACCTTGTCGGACGGGTCGGACAGGGCCTTCACCAGTATCCCGGCGGCCGCTGGATCGTTCGAACCGGCCGCCGCCACCACCGCTGCGGCGCGAATCTCGTCGTCGGGGTCGCCCGACAGCTTCATGATGGACGTGGCGACCTTGGGATCCGACACCCTGGCCAGGGCATAGACCGCGGCGCGGCGCACGTCCAGGTCCTTGTCGCCCAGGCGCGCCTTGAGCACTGAAATGGCCCTCGGCGGCGGAAGCGCCCCTTTCAGGGCGTCACCCAGGGCCTTCATGGCCAGGCGGCGTATGGTCACGTCCCGGCCCTCCATCAACGCCAGGATGGTGTCCAGATTCTGTGCCGCGATGACCTCCACCGCCACCTGTTCCACCAGCGCCTTCTCGCGGTCGTCGTGGATGGAGCCCAAAAGGGGCTTGAGGCTGACTGGATTGTGGTAAGCGCCTATGGCCTTGACCGCCGCGGACCTGACCTCCGGCTCGTTTCTGAGCAGGGCCTGGTACAGCAGTCCCAGTCCGTCGCCGGGCCTCGTGTCACCCAGCACGCCCGCGGCCCACACGGCCTGGGCCGCGTCCCCGGACTTGATCAGATACGACAGTCCCTCGGTCCTCTCGCTCGCGATTTTTGATGAGGCGAGGTGGCGGGCAAGTATCCCGCGCGTCTGCGCGTCCACCCGGTCGTCGTGCAGGGCCTTGACCATGACTGCCCCAGCCCCCAGAGAGATGAGCCCCTTGCGCGCGGCCTCGCGCACGGCAGCGCTCTTGTGCCTCAGTGATCGGTTCAGGGCCGTTGCCACCACTGGATTGCGCGACGAGACCAGGCGTTCGATGGCTCCAATAACCACCTGGTCGGACGGGTCGCCCAGTTTGCCCATTTCGATGAACACGTCGTACCTGCGGATGCCGCGGCTCGACAGAATGTGCACCGCGGCCAACTTTACGCTGGGGTCGTCATCGGTCTCGACCACCCGTGAAAGCCTGTTGTTGACCTCGCTGCCCTTCTCGTTCTCCAGCAGCTTCAATACGGCGAGGCGCACCCCTGGTGAAGGGTCGTCCAACAGAGGCATCAGGCGCGAAGCCCTGCGATCCACCCGCAGGTGGGGAAACGCGGCCAGCACCGCCAGACGGGCCGCCTCGCCGCCCCGGACCAGCCCGCCCAGGACCTTTTCGATGAGGCCGCGATCGGCTCGCTGAAGCTTCAGGTAGAAGAGATCGGCGGGCATCACCTCCAGGGGCGAAACGGCCACCAGCACGTTTGCATAGCGGTGCGGCGGCAGGGCATCGTAGTAAGGCACGGTCAGGCGGGCCACGGGGAGGCGCAGGGACGATGCGTCCAACGGTGTCGCCCGGATGGCCGGGGCCCGCACCTCCGCCGCGCCCAGGCCCCGCAGCGTGTAATAGACCTCGGATGCCACCAGGTCCCAGTAGTCGGATCGCTCGGGGTCCAGGTTGAGGGTGGCCCGGCGGGCCCCGCTCTGCACCCCGTTCAGCAGCAGGGTCGCGTTTCCGTATTCGTAGGGGTGGGCGTCCTTCAGGGCGTCGAAAGCCCTCAGCAGAGAGTCGTTGATCCTGGACGGCTCGAACCCCTCGAAGGGCTCGGGCAGGACCACCATTACGGATGTGCCGGCCTGATTGACCTTGGTGGCGCGGTAGACCACCGGAAAGACGTCCGCCGGCCGGGCGGCCAGGGGCGCGGCAATACCTATGGACAGGGCCAGGAACAATGTGAATCGCATTCTCATGGGCGGTTCCCCCTTGCCTGTTTTGTCGGGCCATCCGACCCGGGGCGCGCATTTTAGCAGATTTTCGCAATCGGACATCAAAGGTATACTATCGACCGACGGAGGAAGACCATGGCTCAGGCAACAAGGTTTGCACCGATACCCAACACGGATCCCATGGCCTACATGGACGCAATGGCCCTTCTGCTGGGGGAAATCCGCGCCTCCACGCCCACGCCGAAGGCCCTCAGGGAGTTCATGAGGATGAACAACCTGTTCGACAAGCCGACGCACGGGACCTTACTGGAATTCCTGGATATAGATACGGGCGGACCTGCTGTCACCCTGGGCCAATTTGCTTTCGACATCCTCGATGCCGATGACCAGCGGGCGATCCGAAAGCTGATGGCCGACCGACTGATTTCGCTCAACCCGCTGATGGCCAAGTACTGCCTGGAGGCCCTGGACGCGGACCAGGGAGGGCGTCTTCATTCGACGAACGAACTGTACC
>JAADHL010000104.1:2977-6653 GCA_013151875.1 Deltaproteobacteria bacterium | reverse complement strand
GGCCTCGGCATGGCGCAGACCCCCGGGGTTTCGGGTCGGGTATTCCACGCCCTTGGCAAGGCCGGGATAAACGTGCTGGCCATAGCCCAGGGTTCCTCGGAACTGAATATCTCCATGGCCGTCGATTCGGACCAGGTGGACGCGGCCATAAGGACCATACACCAGGAATTCGGCCTCCACAGACGGGATACCGGCGTGGATACGGGCAGCGATCTCGACCTGCTGCTGGTGGGTTACGGTCAAATCGGGCGTGCCCTGACCGACCTGGTCTTTCAGCGACGGACGGAAGTGTTCCGTAGGTTTGGACTGAAGGCCAGAATAGTGGCGCTGGCGGACCGTTCGGGATATGTGTTTGAGCCCCAGGGAATCCCCCTTGAAAGTCTGACGGAGTTCATGGACGCAAAGGCATCGGGCAGGCCCCTGAGCGATTTCAAGGACGCGAAGGGCCACGGCAACCCGACCGATATGGTGAGGGACGCCCTTGGGTGGCGACTCGCCCACCCCATCCTCGTGGACGTCTCGGACGCCGACGATTCGCACCTGGCAATGATGGAGGCGCTGAAGTCCGGATGTGACGTGGTTACCGCCAACAAGAAGCCCTTGGCAGGCGAGATCGTAACCTACCGGCGGCTCGTGGACGAGGCCGAGCGCGGGGGACTGCTGCTCAAGGCCGAGGCGACCGTGGGCGCGGGCCTGCCCGTGGTGGACACCATTGAAACGCTGCTGGCGACCGGTGATCGAATCACCGTGGCCGAGGGCTGTCTTTCCGGCACCCTTGCGTTCATCATGTACAGACTCGAACAAGGTGTCCGCTTTTCGGCCGCCGTGGCCGAGGCGGTTGAGGCCGGCTACACCGAACCGGACCCGGTCACCGACCTGTCCGGCGTCGACGTGGGCAGGAAGGCGGTGATCCTGGGCCGGATGTCCGGACTGGTCCAAACCGAATCGCCGATAACGCCGGAACCCCTGGTGGACGAGTCGCTGACCGGCCTGGATTGGAACGCCCTGGCGGACAGGCTGAAAGAATACGATGAACCAATGGCCGCCCGCGTGAAGGGCGCCGCGGACAAGGGCTGCGTCCTGCGGTACATGGCCAGGGTAACGGCGAACGGCATAGAGGTCGGAACCACGGAGGTATCCTCGGACTCACCTTTCTGGGCCCTCAAGGGCACCGACAACATGATCTCGTTCACCTCGGACAGATACGCAGACAGGCCGCTGGTCATAACCGGTCCGGGGGCTGGGGTTGAAGTAACCGCGATGGGTGTCCTGGGCGACATACTGCGGATCGCGGCTCAGAGGGTCTGATGTCAAAGAAAACCACGGGTCGTGAGGTAAAGGCATTCGCGCCTGCCACGGTCGCCAACCTGGGGCTGGGTTTCGACATCCTGGGGCTGGCCCTCGTCGGACCCGGCGACACGGTCACGGCGCGGCTCGTCCGCGAAAAGGGCGTCCGCATGGGGTCAATCACCGGTGACGGCGGGGTCCTGCCCAATGACGCCGGCGCCAACACCGCCGGTATCGCCGCCGCCGCGACCCTGCGTCGGACTGGGATAAAAGAGGGTATCGAGCTGGACCTTGAAAAGGGATTGCCGATAGGGTCCGGCCTCGGAAGTTCGGCTGCAAGCGCCGCGGCCGCGGCCTGGGCCGTGAACCGCCTGCTAGGATCGCCGCTGCGGCGCGTAGACCTGGTCGAACCATGTGTCGAGGCGGAGGAGGCCGTATCGGGCCGCCACGCGGACAACGTGGCCCCGGCCCTGCTGGGCGGCCTGATCCTGGTGCAGTCGTTGGACCCGCCTGATCTGGTACGCCTGCCAGTGCCGGAGGGCCTTTCGGTCGTCGTGGTAACCCCTGATTTCGTGTTGAACACGAGGGATTCGCGAAGCGTGCTGCCCGAATCCGTGCCTCTGAAGAAGGTGGTCCGGTCGACCGCCAATATCGCGGCCATGGTCAGCGCCTGCTACTCTGGAGACATGGCGCTGTTGGCGCGATGCGTGACCGACGAGATCGTGACCCCGGCCCGCGCTCCGCTGATACCGGGATGCGGGGAGGTCATGGACGCCGCTTTGAACGCCGGGGCACTGGGCAGCAATATAAGCGGGGCCGGACCATCGGTGTTCGCCCTGTGCCGTTCCCCCATCAGCGCGGCCCGCGCGGCGGACGCCATGAAAGCGGCATTTGCCGAAGCCGGACTGGAATCGACAGCCCTGATTTCACCCGCGGACTGCCCCGGAGCGAGGAGCACATGAAACAAGCACCCTGGAAACTGGTCTGCGTGGATTGCGGGACCCAGTACCCCGGACTGGACGTCCGCTACCGTTGCGACTGCGGAGGCACCCTGGACGTCGCCCACGACCTGGATGCTCTGAAGGGCTGTCTGGACACTTCCACCTTTGACCTGAGGCTGGCGTCAAGGAACCCCGCGGATCGGTCGGGAGTGTGGAGGTTCAGGGAGCTGGTCCTGCCCTTGGGGCCGGAAGAGGTCATGACCAGGGGCGAGGGAAACACCAACCTGTACCGTTCCGAGCGCGTCCAGAACTACGCCGGGCTCCGATCGTTCAGGCTCAAGCACGAAGGCGAAAACCCCACGGCGTCCTTCAAGGACCGGGGCATGACGGTCGGCGTCACAGTGGCAAAGAAGCTGGGCATGGACCGCGTGGCCTGCGCGTCCACGGGCAACACCGCGGCATCAATGGCATCTTACGCGGCGATGGCCGGCATGAAGGCATTCGTGTTCATTCCAAAGGGCAAGGTGGCCCTGGGAAAACTGAGCCAGGCACTGGCTTACGGGGCCCGCACCCTTCAGATCGCCGGCGATTTCGACGACGCCATGAATCTGGTCCAGGAGGTCTGCGACCGCGAGGGCATCTACCTGCTCAACTCCGTGAACCCCTTCCGCATCGAAGGCCAAAAGGCGATTGCCTTTGAGCTGCTTCAGGACCTGGACTGGGAGCCGCCGGATTGGATCATCATGCCGGGCGGCAACCTGGGAAACAGTAGCGCCGTTACCAAGGGACTGGCCGAACTGAGGGAGCTGGGACTGATCGACCGCCTGCCCAGGGTCGCGGTGGTCCAGGCGAAAGGCGCCAATCCCCTGTACCGCGCGTTCGTGACCGGCAGGGACCTCGACCCGCTGGACGGGGCCGAGACCATCGCCACCGCCATCAGAATCGGGAATCCGGTGTCATGGAAAAAGAGCCTGCGCGGAATCAGACAGACGCACGGATGCGTGACGCAGGTCACGGACCAGGAGATCATGGATGCCAAGGCGGTGGTGGACGCGGCCGGGATCGGCGCTGAACCCGCATCATGCGCAACCGTGGCGGGCGCCAGGAGGCTGGCCGCAGAGGGCGTCATCGGGCCCGACGAGACGGTTTGCGGGGTCCTGACCGGCCACATCCTCAAGGACCCCGGCGCGGTGGTGGGCTATCATCAGGGGTCCCTGGACGGCATCGAGGGGACCTTCGCCAATCGGCCGATCGACGTCGAGAACGACCTGGGGGCCATCCTCGAGGCAATCAGGTGATGAACGAATCTCTTGCCTATTCCGACTGAAAGGACAGAATCTCGTCGCCCAATGCCGAATAAAAGCCCGGTTCCAGGTAGGGCTCACACCCGGAAGCCCCGGCGAGGCGGGCCTGCAGAAATGCGGCGGCCGCGGCCATGACGAATCGGT
>JAADHL010000104.1:0-2916 GCA_013151875.1 Deltaproteobacteria bacterium | reverse complement strand
GCGCACCCGTCCGGAATCGAGGCCTTGGCCGCGTCAAAGAATGACTTGTCGATGTGGCCGAAGTTGGCGTGGTTGCCGCCCGCAAAGGACAGAAAATACTTCGGGGCCGGGTAGACGTCCCAGGCAAGGACCGGTCCCGTCTCAAAGGGCACGGCCTCGTCCGTGTCGGTATATATCAGCATCACGGGCACCGCCACGTCGGCCAGCCCCTCGAACGTATTCCCCCAGATCAGCTCCTGGGGCCCCGCCATGTTCACCAGCGCGGACACCCGTTCATCGCGCAGGTCGATGGGCCCCTGCTTCAGATCGTCATCGGTCACCGACAGGACCATGCATGTAAGGAACTGCATGATTCCCTGAGTCATGATGTCCGCTATCGTCGGCTCGCCCTTGCAGGTCGGTTTGACCGCATCCACCTGGATCTTTGCGCCGGAGGCAGCAAGCCCCGTAAACGCGCCGAATGAATGGCCTACAACGCCAGTGCGCGACACGTCAATCGCCCCGGCCAAGTCCTTATCCGACACGTTCATCGCGGTCGCCGCGTCGATGAGGGCCGAGACGTCCCCCACTCGACGGTGCGCATGGTTGTGTTCAATCAACTTTGTAAAGACCTCGGCAATCCGGTCGAGCTGCTGATCTGGTGGAATGGTGTTGCACAATTCGGCCAGACGTTTGATGACCGGGCCGGCCGAATCGTAGTGTTTTGTACCAAGAACCACGAACCCATGGGAAGCCAGGTGGGCCGCCAGATAGTCATAGGTCCCCGGGTACATGAGAAAGCCGTGGGACAGGATCACCAGGGGATAGGGCGCGCCGGAAAAATCAACCTCGGTGCCTTCACCCGCGACCGCCGCCGGATAGTGCATCCTCGAGTCCAGCTTGCCGTCGCGTTGAGGATCGTCCAGCAGCAGATCCCTGAATCCGACTTTGTAGGGCCCTGGCTGAGTCGGGTCGTGACACTGAGGCGGGGTCCATCCCGTGTCGGCCGTCGGGATGTCCGCAATCGCGTCAAGGCCCCCGTTTCCCCCATCCGAGCCGCAGGAAACCGCGGCCAGCGCCACGATCACAATGAATGTCGTCCTGTCGATCCAAATCACTATATCCACCTTGATGAAGCGTCGGGTTATCAGAACCAGAAATATGCGATGGACGAGCACATGACGGGGATGGTGAAATTGTCGTCCCAACGATCACTGGCCAGTTCCGTGATCGCGCCGGCAATGGCCACGGTGGCCGCCAGGGACAGGCGTGGCAAAACCGCCAGTCCGTGAGGCGACATGAACAGGAACGATACCGCCACCACGAATGCGACGGCCATGAACGCAAAGGTGCCCGCCGCGGTCTTTGACCCCAGCAGTTTGCGCCTTCCGAAACGCTTGCCCACGATGGACGCCGCCGGATCGCCGAACGCAAGGACCAGCGCGCCCAGTTCCGCGGCGGGCTGCGGCACCAGAAAGACCATCAACAGGAGGGCGAGCAGGTACCACGAGGACGATGTGACGCCCTTGAGCTCCCGGGGGCGCGATATGCGGCCGAAGACACGTTCCACGAGGACTCGGTTCCAGTCGGGCCAGATGCGCCGCGTAACCTCGATCATGAAAAAGGCCAGGACCAGAGCCAGAAGGACCCACAGCGCCTGCCCCCGGTTCAGGACCAGCTCGTACATCAGCACGCCGAACAGGCCCAGGCCCACATGAACCACGTTGCGATCCCAGTTGCGCGGCTTGATGTGGTCCAGACCCCCGGTCATCTCCAAGGACCTGACCTTCAGGCGGCGCAGGTGAGCCAGCAGTTCCTCATAGTTGTACGAAAGCCGGACGTTCAGCTCGCGCAGGCGGGCGACTCGTGGACTTTCAGACAACTCGCGGGAGTATTCGCGCAGGTTGTTGGCGACCTCTTCCAGGGAAACCGCGAGCCTGTGGCGCCGTGAGGCCATCGCCTCTTTGGCCTGGGCCACCCGCAGGCGCAGTTCGCCGCACTTTTCCAGCGCCTCGCGCGCCCATTCGGAGTCGGAAATACGAGGGTGCTGAAGTCCTGACACGAATTCGAAAAGGTCCCGCGCCAAGAGCACCATCTGATTTGTCGGAGAAAGGTCGGCTGATACCGCCTGGTTCATCTTGGATTCCTCGTTCGCGGCTCCCAGTCAGCGCCAAGAATATTAGTCGAAAGCAGGCAAAAGCACCAGCGCGACATGGATGAAATACGGCTTTTGGCCCTATAACTTACAGCAACGTGAGCAGGCAGGCAGGAGGCCCTTGCGCAGGGTGCGCCTGAACATCCGGTATTCCGGGCTGTTCCACACCTCCAGGAAGGGCCGATCCAGCACGTTTCCGAAACGCATGCCGCCGTAATGCTGGCAGGGGATGGCGTATCCCTCGGGGTCTATGAACAAAGACCGCCATGTAAAGAGGCAGCGGCGGCGGTTGTCGAATCCGGACGAGTACCAGGAAGTGACCTCCGATTGGGCCAGATCGGGTTGCTGTATCACGAAATCGCCGTACCGCTCTTTCACTGCCTTCAGCGCCGCCGGAACGTCCGTGTCGAAACCCTTGACCGCGTCCATGCCGCAGAAATAGAGCGTGGGCTCCAGATGCCCGGCGAGGGCACCGTCCAGATGGGCCCCGCACCAGTTCCGATGAACACGAACCTCCTCTTCGGTCATGAACAGGAGGTGATGAAAACGAACCCTGTCAACCCCCAGGGATCGGCCCAACTCGACCATTTGGGGCAACTGGTCGAGGATCTCGCGGGAAACGACCAGATTCAGCATGACTTCAGTCTTGCGATCGCCCCGGCACATCTCGGCGATGTTGGCGGTCGCCCGCCTGAAGGAACCCGGAATCCCGGTAATACGGTCATGTACGTCCTCGGGACCGGTCAGGGACACCACAATCTGGTCCAGCCCCAGTTGTTTGA
>JAADHL010000353.1 GCA_013151875.1 Deltaproteobacteria bacterium | reverse complement strand
TTCGTGCTGGCAAAGGGCCGCCTGGTGAACCTGTCCGCGGCCGAAGGGCATCCCTCCGAAGTAATGGATATGTCGTTCGCCAACCAGTTCCTCAGCATGGTTCGCCTCGCAAAGGAGGGCCGCAGCCTGAAGCCGGCCGTGTATGACATCCCGGAAGAACAGGACGCCTCTATCGCGGCGCTCAAGTTGCGGACCATGGGAATCGAGATAGACGAACTGACCGAGGACCAACTGAAGTACCGCGACGACTTTGCCGCAGGCACCTGATCGTCCGATGATCGACCCGTAAGGAAAGAGATGGCACGCAACATTACGCCCCGCGACAAGGACTATCCCCAATGGTACCTGGACGTGATCAGCGCGGCGGAGCTGGCTGATTACGCACCGGTCCGCGGCTGCATGGTGATCAAACCCCAGGGCTTCGCCATCTGGGAGGCCATCCATCGGGACCTGGACTCCAGGTTCAAGGAACTGGGCCACACCAACGCCTATTTCCCGATGTTCATCCCGGAATCGTTCCTGCGCAAGGAGGCCGAGCATGTCGAGGGCTTCGCGCCCGAGTGCGCGGTCGTCACGCATGGCGGGGGCGAGAAGCTGGAGGAACCATTGGTCGTGCGCCCGACCAGCGAGACGATCATCGGGCACATGTACGCCCAGTGGATCCNCGGGACCTGCCCGTGCTGATCAACCAGTGGGCCAACGTGGTCCGGTGGGAAAAGAGGACGCGCCTGTTCCTGCGCACCAGCGAATTCCTGTGGCAGGAGGGCCACACGGCCCACGAAACGGCCGAGGAGGCCCGGGAGGAGACCCTGCGCATCCTCGAATGCTACCGTGCTTTCGCGGAGGACGTGCTGGCGATTCCGGTGCTTGTGGGCGAAAAGACCGAGGCTGAGAGGTTCCCGGGCGCGGCCCATACCTGGTGCATCGAGGGCTTGATGCAGGACGGAAAAGCCCTACAGATGGGCACGTCCCACGACCTCGGACAGAACTTCGCCAAGGCTTTCGAGATCAGGTTCGAGGGTCGGGACCAACAACTGGAGCACGCCTGGACCACGTCATGGGGCGTGTCCACGCGGCTCATAGGCGCGATCATCATGGCCCACTCCGACGACGAGGGTCTGGTGCTCCCGCCGCGGATCGCGCCGACCCTGGCCGCGATAGTGCCTATCTACAAGACCGACGAGGAAAGGAAACTGGTCCTGGACTACATCCGGGGACTGGTGGCCGGACTGGTGGGTGAGGAAGAAGTCGCCGCATCCGAGAGTCGTTTCGGAAACGATCAGATCCAGAGGTGCTTTTACAACCGCGCCACCGAGCAGTACGTGGTGGTGGACCGGCGCGAGACCGTACGCCCCGGGGACAAGTTCTATCACTGGGAACAGAGGGGCGTGCCATTCCGGATCGAGGTCGGGCCAAGGGACCAGGCGTCCGGCAACCTGGTTGTAAAAAACCGGATGAACCGCGACAAAGAGATTTTGGCTGCCTCGGAATTCACCCGCGAATACCTGGACGCAAAACTGGACGCATTCCAGGACGCCTTGTTCCAGAGGGCGATGGAAGTCAGGGAAAACAACACACATTCCATCGACAACTACAAGGACTTCTGCAAGTTCTTCAAGAAGAAACGGGGATTCGTCAGGTGCTACTTCAATCCTTCGGTCGAGGCAGAGGCGACGGTCAAGTCCCACACCAAGGCCACGGTGCGCCTTATCCTCAACGAGGAATCACAGACCGAGGGCAAGTGCGTTTTCACGGGCGAGCCCAGTAGGACCGAGGTGATCTTTGGAATAGCCTACTGAATCCCTTCACCCCTTCACCCGTTCGTCGGGAGGCAGCATGAAAATCGCGATAAACGGCGCACTGGGCAGGATGGGCCGCATGGTGATCGAGGCGGCAGAGGCTGCGGGGGACGTGGAGGCCTGTTGCCTTTTCGAGCGTCCCGGGCACCCGGAAGCAGGGAAGCAGGTGGCGACCCCGTGGGGCGACCTGTCGCTGGCAACCGACCTCGACGTATTCCAAGATGGCGCGGACGTCGGCATCGACTACTCACTGCCGGACGGGGCCGTGGCCTTCATCGAGGCGTGCGCGCGGGGGGGAATCCCCGTGGTGAGCGGGACCACCGGCCTGTCCGAGGCCCATTTCGAGCGGATAAGGATCGCTGCGGAGAGAGGGCCGGTCCTTTGGGCCGCGAACACCAGCCTGGGCGTGTTCTGCCTGCACGAAGTATCGAAGGCGGCCGCCCGCATCCTGGGTCCCTCCTACGACATCGAGATCGTCGAGGCGCATCACCGCCACAAGCGTGACGCCCCGTCCGGGACCGCGCTGTCGCTGGCAAAGGCCCTGAAGTCCGGGCAGGGGAATCTGGTCAAATCCCGCGACGGCGAAACCGGCCCCCGCAACCAGGGCGAGATCGGCATCCAGTCGATCCGTGGGGGTGAGATCGTTGGCGAGCACACAGTCATGTTCATAGGTGACGACGACCGGATCGAGGTCACCCACCGCGCCTCATCCCGCCGCATCTTCGCCCGCGGCGCGATCGAGCTGGCCCGCGCCCTCATCGGCCGCGCCCCCGGCCTCTACACGGTCGCGGACCTGCTGGGAAGTTGAGAGTCAGTTGCCGATGCGCGCGCAGATGGCGAACGATGCGTTCGGGGTCTGTGGGCCGCCATCCTTACAGTACACATGCCAGCGGTTCTCGGACTCCTTTGGATAGCTCTCGTGCAGGAATGCGTTGTCGCCGCAGTCGCCCCCGCCCCCGATGATCTTGGTTCCAGCGGGGCAGTAACAGGAACCTGTGTCCTTGCAGTATACGTACTCCAGACCGAGCTTCGCGGTTCCCGTGACCGCGAGGTCGCCAACGACCTTCGCGCCCATCTTTGAGTTGTTGCTGAGATAGACCATGTCTTCCTTGGAATCGATCTCGTTCCCGTCGATGAGCATCGTCTGGTCGTTGGTCGTGATCCTCAATGCCGCGTTGTTGCCGTCGTTTTCCGCACCTTCGATGATCGTATGCTTCTGGTAGTTGGTGCCACCGAAGTAGGCCGACCCGTCTACGTGCAGACTGTCCTTCGTAGTGATAGGACCATTCAAGACAATCTCGCCACTGACATCCAGATTACGCCCCACATGGACGTCGCGCCCTACCTTGAAGTCCGTAGCCGCCGTAGTCCACAGGGCGTACGGCACCGGCAGGAATCGCTGGCGGTTCGAAAGCGGCACCACCGTGTCCGGGTCGGTCTTGACCGACACCCCCAGGTACACGTCGTCCGCGTCCGTGAGCACCTTGGCCAGGTCGGTCGCGCTGGTCCCCGACGACGACCCGAGCACCGCCGAAAATCGCCCCGCGTACACCGCCACGTTCAGGGTCTCGGTCCACACGGGCGTGTCCGTGGCCGGACCGTCGTAGAGGTCGAACACCAGGTCCACGGCGCCGGTTACCGGCTTGCCGTCCTTTTCCAGCGTCCCCTGGTAGGGGACAAGCCTCGGCACCTGGTCGGTTTCCGGGTTCGAGTCCGCCATGGCGGTAACCCCCAGGGCCAGGACCATGGTCACCACGCTACCACCCAGGGCTGCCAGAAACGTCTTCAAGCGGGTTTCCATTTTTCCTCCTTAAATATATCCATCAAGTCCCATTCAGAACGGACAGCAACGCATGGCGACACTGTTCATGGCGGTATCATCGTTGTCCCCCTGTTTGGGCTCGACCTTCTGGGCCAAACCGCAGACGTACATGTTCTTCGGACAATTCACCCAGCCCGTCCAAGTCCCCCACGCGCCTTCGCCCGGGAGGATGTATTCCGTCATGCCGCACCCAGGGTTCTGGCAATCCAGATACTGACCGGTCAGGTGACCCTGTACCGCCAAATCGCCTCCTACATCGAGTTTCCCGGTCACCGACTGGCTGCCGCTGACCTCCAGACGGTCCCATATATTCACGAGACGAGTAACGCCGTCGCTCGACTTGTTGCCCACGATCATCAGCGCCTTGAACCCGCCGGTGTCGCTCGATATCTCCGCGGTGGTCCCGTCGGCGGAGTTCTGCCAGGCACCAGTCAGGTTGATCGTTCCCCCGGATTCGATGTCGCTGGCGACCTTGAGTCCTTTCTTCGCGTAAAGAAGACCGTGCGTCTCGATAGTCTTGTGCGAGTTAAAGTTGAGGAACAGGGTCGAATTGGAATCGATCTCGTTTCCGTCCAGCAGGAGCACGTTGCTGCCCTGTGAGGTGACCTTCAGCGCGGCAGTGGTACCATTATTGTCCCCACCGCTCACTACGAAGTTGGTTGCGGCGGTCGTCCACATCGCGTAGGGCACCGGAAGGAACCGCTGTCTGTTGGACAGGGGCACCACCGTGTCCGG
>JAADHL010000018.1 GCA_013151875.1 Deltaproteobacteria bacterium | reverse complement strand
GAATGCCGGTACCGGCGATCTGCAGGCAGCGCAATACTGGACCACGTACAGCGGCTACGGAGGCGAGTCAGGAGTCGTGGTGAGCCTGGACCCAGGCACGGAATATACGTTTCGGGTGAAAGCCAGGAACAAGGACGGAATCGAGACGGAGTTCGGCCCACCAGCAAAGACCTCCACCCTGGGCGACAATGTTTGGATCGAGACGGAGTTCACGGACCCAGACATGGCGCTGGACTCGGTGGACGTGGCGTCGGGCGACGTGGCGTTGCACGTGGGGGTGGTTGACAAGACGCCGCCCGCCGGGGGCACGGATCACGACGGCGCGGACTGGACGCCTTCGAACGGCGAGGAGATCGGAGGGATTCACAAGAATATCGGCACATTCATGGTTTCCAAGGGGACCACGGTTTTCGTCGCCGGGTACAACGGCGCGTCAGGAGGCCGGCTGGAGATATACGCGAAGGACATCCTCATAGAAGGAACATTGTCCGCCGAAGGCAAGGGATTCGGAGCAGGGGGCGGAGCCGGGGGTGGCGGCGCAGGAGATGATGACGGAAACGGAGGGACCGGACTGGGTGGTGGAGGCGGCCCCGGATCGGCGGGAGGTAACGCGGGGGCTTCCGGCGTCAATGGTGGCGATACCGCGGGCTCCGGCGGAAAGGGCGGCGTCGGAGGCAGCGGTGGAGGCAAGTACGGTGGAAGCGGGGGCGCAGGAGGCAATGGCGGCGCCTGGAGAAAAAGCGGATCGCCCGGAACCAATGGGGCAAAGGGTGGATACGCGGCATCCCAGGGACAGGGTGACGGCACCACGGATGAAAGCCTCGAAATGGGGTCCGGCGGAGGTGGCGGAGGTGGTGGCGGAGGCTCCGGAGCCATGGCGCAGGCCGGTGCGGACGCCGGTGGAGTCGGAGGCGGCGGCGGAGGCGCTGGAAACAAGGGCGGAGGACTTCTGAAACTGTATGCCGACGATTCTCTTGTCGTAACGGGTGTCGTAAGCACAAAAGGACTTTCAGCAGGCACCGGGAACGGCGGCAGCGGCACGAACAGCGGCGGCTGCTACAACGCGTCGCCCGGAGGCAATGGAGGGGGCGGCGGTTCGGCGTCAGGGGCCGGCTCGTCCATCGGTGGTCCGGGAGGTTCGTCATCCGGCTGTGACGGGTCCTACCACGGCGGCTCAGGCGGATCTGGCGGCTCGGGAGCGGGCGGAGGGGTGTTGTTGTACTGCCCAGTACCGGGAGGAATCGATGTTTCCGGCGCCATTGACGCGCGTGGCGGAGGAAACGACGCCTCGAACGGGGGAACCGTGAAGATATTTTACGGGGGAAACGCCCCTGCCTCGGGGAATATCAAGGCGGGCAGGCTGTATGCCGAAACCATTACCGCCTACGAGAAATCCGGCGCCGTCGAGAGTTACACAAAGGACCTGGGTGGCCCTGCTTCGTTCGGCGTGATGACATGGGACTACTCTTCAGGCGATTGCGGCGACCTGGTATTCAGGGTCGAAACGAGGCCGGAGGACGCCGGATGGGCCCTGGACAGCGCGTCTGTCGCAACCAACGGGCAGGACCTGTCCTCTCTTGATTCAGTGCATGACGGGGATGGATATATCAGGTTCAAGGCATTCCTGACTTCCATGGACAGCGGGTGTACGCCCGTCCTTCACGAGGTAAGGGTATATTTCGACCCGATGGAATACGTAAGCGACGGGATCATCGATGGCCCTGATCACGGTTACGACGGGACGGTCGTCGAGGCCCCGGACACGACGGCGAGCGATGACGGAGGCTGGCCGGACGAAGCCCAGGGACACGACCTTGCCCCCGTGGGGGCCCCAGACGCCGCCGAACCCTCTATCGATGTGGGACATGATGTGAAACAGGACCTGGCGCTGGACTCGGGACATGACGCTGCTGGGTGGGACGTTTCGGTCGATTACCAATCAGGGGGTGGGGCAGGTGGCGGATGCCTCGTGACATCGGGTAGGGCCGCGCCAGGTTGGACCCTATGGTTGTTGGTCTGTTTCGTGGGAATCCTCCTGTCCAGGAGGTCCACCGGATAGACCACGGACCCGATCTCTTCACGGTCGGAACTCCAGGTTTCGCTGACGGTCACGGGTCGGGTACGGGTACGGGTACGGGTACGTTGGAGGCGTTGCTGGATGCTGCGTTGCCAGATTCGCAACTGGCCCTGTTCACTTCTGATTTTTTTGGAGGTCCTGGACAAGAAGACTTGACAAAGCTCGGGGAACTGCCTACTTTGCAAGTGAGTGGTTACTTGCTTAGCTGGGTGAGGCGCATGGACCGGCAACCGACAAAAGAAAGAAAACGGCAGATCGCCCAGGCGGCGCTGAAAATAATCGCGGAGCAGGGACTGGGAAAATTCACGACCTCGGCCATCGCCAGGGAAGTAGGATTGTCCGAGGGCGCCCTGTTCCGGCATTTCAAGTCCAAAGATGAAATCGTCCTGGCCGTCATCGACGCAATCGAGGATGAACTCACCCAGGGATTTCCGCCACCGGGGGATGACCCGCTGGAGCGGCTCGGGACCCTGATCCGGCAACGGCTCGACTTTTTGTCCAAAAACCCGTGTTTTGTGCGCCTGATCTTTTCCGATCAGCTTGCCCAGGCTTCCGGCGAGGAAGGCGTCAGGCGAATCCGCGCGATTCAGACCGGCACCATGGACTTTATTCGCCGCTGCCTGAAACAAGCGCGTAAATCCGGGCAGATTCGCGACGATCTGTCGGTTGATGAATTGACCGTTATCGTTTTCGGCGCGGTTTTCGGTGCGGCCAACCGTGAACTGTACGAAAACACCATTCCCAAGGCAGCCGCCAGGAACATGTCCAAGCGGCTGTGGCCGACCCTGGAAACCCTTATCAGGAGATAAACGATGATTGCGACAGGAAAATGGACGCGCGCGGTTTTTCACGCGATAAGGCAAGTGAATGGTTACTTGCTGTTGTCCATATTCTCACTTTCCCTATCCTCCTGCGGCTCCCCCTCCCTCCCTTCCAAATCCCCTCAACCCATGGCCGTGCGGATCGCCGCAGTCCGCATCGGCCATGTCAAGGATTCGCTTCGCTACGTGGGTACGGTCCATTCGCGCAATGAAATAAAGGTCTTGGCGCGGGTGGCCGGCAAGGTGGCGCAGCTTCCGATAAAGGAAGGCGAAACCGCGGATCGCGGCGACGTGCTTGCGCGTATTGCCGCGCCGGAAATGAATGCCCGCGTTTCCAGGTTGAAGGCCGAGGTGGCGCGTGCCCGCAAGGAGTCGGCCTTCCTTTGCCGACAGGCCGAGGTTGACCAAAGGCTCCTTTCCTCGAACGCCATCAGCAAGGTCAAGGACGATGCCAGTCGTCAGAAATGCGCAAGCAGCCGGGCCGCCTTGAAAGCGGCGAGAGCAGGATTGAACGAACTGAAGGTCATGGCGGGCAATACCGTCGAGAGCGCCCCGTTCCCCGGTACGGTGCTCCAGTGGCTGGCCGAGCCGGGGGAAAACCTCATGCCGGGCCGCCCGATCCTGATGTTCGGTGATGCGCCTCTGGAAATCCGTGTCCAGGTCTATGAAAAGGACGTGATCGCCGGAATCGGGAAAGGAACGTCCGTCATCCTGCTGCCGGATCCGCAGCACGAGGTACGCGCCGCAGTGGCCTCCGTGTCCCCGATGGCGGTGGGCCCGGGCCGAATGGTCGAGATCCAATCCCCCTCAAGGAAAAGGATTCCGCGGGTTTCCGACATGGGATGTCCATGGACGTCGCGTTCGTGCTCGGTGAAGAAAGGAACGCAGTGGCCGTGCCGGTCAACGCCGTTTACGAGACCAAGTCGGGATCGGCAGTGTATCTGGTCCGCGACAATACCGCGCGCCGTCTGAGTGTTTCGCCTTCCATCCGGGAAGGAGGATGGGTCGCGGTCGACGCCGACCTGAAAGAAGGCGACATGGTGGTGGTTGGAAACCTGGATGCGATTAAGGACGGCATGACCGTCTACCCGGTTTCCATGGAAAAGGAGACGCCATGAGCCTGACGCAAGCCACCCTGAAAAATCGTTATGCCGTATGGGCGCTGGTGATCGCCGCCGCGATCTTCGGCGCGCGTGCGTACGTGTCGATCCCGATGCAGCTTTTCCCGGACACCGCCTCGCCCCTGGTCAATGTCGTCACCGCGTATCCAGGCGCGAACGCCCAGGACGTGGACGAGACATTGAGCCGGAATCTGGAGGAGGAATTCGCCTCTCTGGAAGGGGTGGTCAGGATCCGCTCGACATCCCAGGACAATCTTTCGCTGGTGTCGGTGGAGTTCGTCTACGACAGGGATGTGGACCTGGCGGCAGTGGACGTGCAGAACGCCATCGCCCGCATTCGGGACGACCTGCCCCCGGACATCCGCGAACCGCAGGTCCTGAAGTTTTCTACCTCGGACCGCCCTGTCATTTCGGTCGGCGTCGTCGCCGATAACCTCGTGCAGGCCCGCAAGATGGCCGAAGACCGTTTCGCCCCGGAGTTGCAGCGGATCAACGGAGTGGCCGCGGTGGACGTCTTTGGAGGAAACCGACCGGCCCTGCTGGTGGAAGTGAACCGGCGCGACGTGGAGGCCTACGGCATCCCGCTGGCGAAGGTGGTCGAAACCATCCGGCAGTACAACAGCGCGGGGCCGGCCGGGCAGATCCGCACGGAAAGCACCCAGACCATGTTCCGGCTGGAGAGCCGCGCGTCGAGCATCGCAGGGTTCGAGCGCATTCCCGTGACCCTGCCGGACGGGTCGCGGATCCTGCTGGGCGAGATCGCAAAGATTCGACAGGGATCTCTGGACGATGACGCCAGGTTCGCCATTGACGGCACTTCCGCCATCGCCATGCAGGTCTTCAAGACCGATGATGCGAACACGGTCGAGGTCGTGCGCGCCGTCCAGGAAAAAGTCGACGACCTCGGAGCCAGCTATGGAAAATACAAGTTCCTGATCGGCGAAGAGAGCGCCACTTTTACGGAAGTGTCCGTCAACAATCTGCTTTCCAACGTATGGCAGGCGCTGCTGTTCGCCTCGATCATCATCTTTCTGTTTCTGGGGCGCCTCAAGACTTCGGCGGTCACCATCGTGTCCATGCCGCTGTCCTACGGCCTGACCTTCGCCTTCATGCACGCCTTCAAGGTCGAATTCAACATGGTGACGCTTTCGGCGGTCATTCTGGCCGTGGGAATGGTGGTGGACGCCACGGTCGTCATCCTGGAGAACATCACTCGTAAGCGTGACAGGGAAGGGTTGTCGCCGGAAGAGGCGGCGGTGGAGGGAACCGACGAGGTGCGCCTGGCCGTCCTGGCTGGCGTGGCGACGACGCTGGTGGTGCTGATTCCCCTGCTGTTCCTGGGCGGCTTCATCGGCAAGACATTCGGTCCCCTGGCCCTGACCCTGATCTTCGCCTTCATCTCCTCCATTCTGGTGGCCCTGGTCCTGGTGCCGGTCCTGACCCTGTATACGGCGTCAAGGAGCCGCCTGGACGATTGGGGCGAGAAGATCATCTCACCGTTTACCTGGCTGATGGATCGACTGCGCAACGGGTACGTCAGGACCCTGAAACTGGCGCTGGGTCATAGAGCGCTGACGGTTCTCTTCCTGATGATCCTGTTTGCCGGATCCGTCGTGGGCCTGCGAGGCCAGGGCATGGAGGTCCTGCCCAAGATGGACGGCGGCAGCTTTTTCATTACGCTCCAGACGCCGTCCGGCTCGTCGCTTACGGAAACCGAGCAGGTGGTGCGCGAGGTCGAGGCGATCCTGAAAAACGAGACTGAGGTCACCAAGATTCAATCACAGGTCGGCTTCGAGCAGGGCATGCGCTCGTTCTCCTCCTTCGGCGTGCAGGGCCCGACCCAGGGCTCCATCACCGTGACCCTGACCGACCGCACCGACCGCGATGAAAGCATATGGGACATCGAATCGCGGGTCAGGGACCAGATCGCCCGCGTGCCGAACATCCGCACCTCCACGGTGCGCGAAATGGGCAACACCGCCAAGTCCACCACGTCCGCGCCGATCATCGTGCGCCTTACCGGCGACGACCCTCTGGTCCTGGACCGGCTGGGCGATGACGTGGCGAAGCGTCTGGCAGGCGTGCCGAACGTGGTCGAACCCACGCGAAACTGGCGTTTCGACGACAAACGGATGCTGGTGAAGGTGGATGCCCTGCGGGCCGGGCAGTTGGGGATCTCGCCTGCGCGGGTCGCCGCCACAATGACCATGGGCTCCTACGGCGTGTATGCGGGTGATTTCTATGGCGTGGAAGGCTCGCCCGACCCGATCCAGGTCGAGTACGGCGACGTCGGACGAGCCGGCATGGACAGCCTGCTGGACTTTCCGGTGTTCGTTCCCGGTTCGCCTCAGTCCGTGCCTCTGCGCGCCGTGGCGAGCCTGGAGGAGGAGCGAGGCCAGGGCGTGGTTACCCGCGAGGACCTGGCGCCCACGCTGGAGGTTTCCGCTTTCACCCAGGGGCGCCCGTTGAACTTCATCATCGCGGACGTGGAGAAGGCGCTTGATGACCTGGTCGTCCCAAGCGGTTACGAGCTCCGCCTGACCGGCGAAAAGTCGGACCTGGCCGAGGCCAAAACGGAGCTGCTCGGCGCGTTCGCAGTCGCATTGCTGGCCGTGTACCTGTTGCTCGTGGCCCAGCTTCGCTCTTTCCTGCATCCGCTGACGATCATGATGAGCATCCCACTCAGCCTGATCGGGGTCTTCGCGGCCCTGTGGCTGGCGGGCAAGCCAGTGTCCATGCCCGTGATGGTGGGCCTCATACTGCTGGTGGGAACGGTGGTCAACAATGCCATCATCCTGATCGAGTTCATCCGGCAAAA
>JAADHL010000296.1 GCA_013151875.1 Deltaproteobacteria bacterium | reverse complement strand
CTAACGTGTTGATGTCCGTCGAGCGCCTGGGCGGGCCAAAGGACATCCCCTCCGAACTGTTGGACAGACTTTTCGAAGCCAGAACAAAAGCGGGGCTGGGACCGGCTGGTCGCGCGGGTGGAAAATAGCCTCTATCGTCCGACTATTCTTCTACAGCTCACGCAGTCTTTCGATGATGCGTTCCTTGACGGGATTCGATGCGGTGGGTACGAGGTCGGCGGCCATGCTGGCCTCGATGAAGGCCAGCTTTGCACGCGTCTCCGGGAACCGGGTTCCACGCCTTGGCAGGGGGGCCTCGGGCGGTTCCGAAATCCCGAAGCGCATGCGGGTGTATCTCTCTTCCTCGTCGGTCAGTTCACCATTCCTGATCGCATTTCTCACGTCGGCTTTGGTCAGCACTATTGACTTCGCCGTCGTCTCTATCTTTGTCTTTCGATCCACGTTCGGCCTCCTTGAGAAGCGTAAACCGTCACGGTAATGGTACCTCCGGTCCTGCACATCGTACAAATGGACCGCAATCTCATTTGATTCCCGATAGTTACAGTCGCACTCATCCCTTTCCGGCGTCCCTCATGTCTTTCAGGTCCGGCACCTCAATCTGTTTCAACAGATACTCCAGGCTTTTGCGATGTATTCCAGCGAGGCGGGCTGCCTTGGATACGTTCCCCTCGGTCCTCCTGAGCAGCCTGGTGAAGTATCTTGTCTCGAAATCGCGGACCAGTTGGTCCTTGACGTCCTTGAAGGGTTCATCAAATGATACACGCAGGACCTCGTCAGGGTCGGCTCCAATCAGTCGCGTCGTCTGCCTCGGTCCCGTCAACTCCAGGGGCTTTTCGGCCCCCTGCGAGGCCCCCGCCAGGATGATGGACCTCTCCAGGAAATTGCGCAGCTCCCTGACGTTTCCAGGCCAGGGATACTCTTTGAGCTTTTCCATCGTCTCGTAGGCCAGACGGGGCTTAGGCGCCCCCGAGGCCGCGGTGAGCTCGCCCAGAAAATGGTCCGACAGCAACGGGATGTCATCCGGTCTCTTTCTGAGCGGCGGCAGGAGGATATGTATGATCCCCAATCTGTAGTACAGGTCCTCCCTGAAGTTTCCGGCAGCGACCTCCTCGGAGAGGTTTCTGTTGGTGGCGCAGATTATCCTTACGTCCAGATGGACACGACGATTTCCGCCGACGGGCTTGACCTCCAGTTTTTCGAGGGCACGCAGCAGTTTGGGCTGCATGTCCAGAGGAAGCTCGCCCACCTCGTCCAGAAAGAGCGTCCCTCCTGTCGCCTCCTCCAGGGCCCCCTTGCGGTCCCTGACAGCGCCGGTAAACGCCCCCCGGACATGGCCGAACAGTTCGCTCTCCAGCAGGTCCCTGGGGCAGGCGGAACAGTCGAAAACCACGAACGGCCTGCCCTTCCTGGGGCCGAACTTGTGAAGGGCCTCGGCAACCAGTTCCTTGCCCGTCCCGCTTTCGCCCTCGATCAGCACTGTTGGGTCGGTGGGTGCGACCTTCTTGAGGATCCCGAACACCTCGCGCATCTCCACTGAACGCCCTACCAGTCCGCCGAATCTCGTCTCCCTGGCAATGGCAATGTCCACGGTTTCCGTACCGAGGCTGAAAAGTATTCGCGTCTCGCCCAGGTTGATCTCGGCCTGCGCCGGCAGGTACGCGTCCATGACCCTCCTGTCCGAAACCCTGACGCCGTTCTTACTGCCTTCATCCGAAATCCTGTAGCCATTGGGGTCGAACTCGATCCGGGCATGACTGCGGGAAACCGTGGGGTCGTTGAGGCGGAATCTGCACTCGGGCCCGGTCCCGATGAAAAGCTGTCTGGTTTCAAACGACTTTTCCATACCCTTGTCAGGCCCGTGGAGGACCTTCAGGGTATATCGCCGCAATGTCAACTCTTCGACAGGAACATCCACATGAACCGTCCGCGTGTCCGTCCGTGTGTCTTTCCTGCCGCTCATTCCCCGCCCCCAACGCCGAAGCCAAGTTCAATGGTGCCCAGTTGCGCGGTCTTGTCGGACAGCACGGTCACCTGTTCGGTCTTTTTCATGTCCCCGGACCTGGACCTCACCTCGATCTCGTGTACTCCGGCAGGCACTTCAACATCCACGACGTTGCCCTTTACCTCCAAAGACCGCCCGTCCATGAACACCCTGGCGCTGGCGGGGAAAAAACGAAATTTCACCCTACCGTGAGGTTGGCGTTTCAGATTGATGAGCAAACGGGACGGGGTCGAGGAACCCAACATCACCGTCAGGGGCTCGAATCCGGTCTTCCGTATGCTCAACCTTCTGCCGCCCTCCCCTGAAAGGGTCACTGTCAATGGAGTCACTCCTATCCGCCTGTTTCCGCTGAACACTCCGGCGCCCTCCGGGACGGACGTCAGGGCTATTCGCCTCGCCTTCACGGCCGCGGGGGCTTGGGGATCTTTCTTTCCGGCCGCTTTTCCCTGGTCTATTTTTCCTTGAACCATTTTTCCTTGGTCTGTTTTTCCTTGGGCAGCTTTGCCGTCAAGCTTCGCTTTTCCCACCGGCAACCCGGCCTTGCTCGCGCTCCGGTCATGTGCGGCGTCGGTCGAATATGCGCCGCCCGACAGGCCCACTGGAGTCACGGAGGAGGCAGCGTCGTTCTGGCCCCTGGAAAGACCGGAAATCCTGCCCAACATCCAAAGGCCGCCTCCCATGACAATGATGATGAGCACGGCTCCAACGACCTGAAGCAGGCTCCATTCCGGCTCCGGGGATTTCGGCGCGACGGGCTTGACGTCATGATGCGCCGCAGCCGAATCAAGCTCCGCCCTTTTCCTGTCCAGCAGTTCCCCCGCGACGTCGTCCAGGGATCGGGGTTCCCTGGTGCCGGATTCAGGCGCGTCGTCCGGGTCAGGCCTCAGCCCCCTCAAGAACCCGGCGACCGAAGACGCCGAAACCGCTATCTGATTCAGCATCATGTATTCGGTCATCGCCCTAAGAAACTCATCCATGGACGGATAGCGTTCCACCGGCTCCCTGGCCATGGCCCTGGAAATGATGTTTCCCAGGCTGGCCGACACGAAAGGCCCTGCCTCGCAGATCGGGACCGGCTCGCACTGCCTAACCTGTTCAAGGACCGCCACATCCGTCTCGGCATCGAACGGCCGTTTGCCGGTCAACATCTCATAGGCGACCACGCCCAGTCCGAATACGTCCGCCCGGGCGTCGCATTCCTTGCCCATGACCTGTTCCGGCGACATGTAGGCCACCTTCCCGTGCAGGGTGCCCGGAACGCTCAGACTGAGTCGCGCCGTGGCAAGGGCCACGCCGAAATCGGCCAGTTTTACTTGACCGTCCATGGAAACAAGCAGGTTGGCTGGGCTTACATCGCGGTGAACTATGTTGAGCCGCCTGCCCTCGGAATCGCACCGTTCGTGAGCGTAGGCCAAGCCCTTCGCGGCCTCTGTCAGCAGATAGAGGGCAAGGTCCTCGGGCATTGTTCTGACGGATTCCTTCAGAAGGGCCAGGATGCGGCGCAGGTCCATGCCGTCCACGTATTCCATGGCCATGAAGTACTGTCCATCCTGTTCGCCTGCCTCGTATACCTGCACGATGTTCCCGTGGGTAAGCATGGCCGCCACCCGCATCTCATCCAGGAACCTCTCCACGAATCCAGGTTCCGAGGCGAGGTGAGGCAGGACCTTCTTGATTACGACAAGCCTTTCCACCCCTG
>JAADHL010000372.1 GCA_013151875.1 Deltaproteobacteria bacterium | reverse complement strand
CCGCCCGGCCGAATGATGTGTCGCTTTCGATCATGGTTTCGTTTGGAGGTTATTATTCGTAGAGGAAATTCAAGCGAGGGTGGCAATGAACCGTTTCCTCAGGCTGGCTTGGGCCCTCATGGTCCTGATACTGGTCGGTTCGCTCCTGTGGACCATTGACGACCTGCCGAATCGCATCCCGACCCACTTCAACGGCGCTGGCGCTCCGAACGGGTGGTCTTCGAAGAGTACGTTTTTCTGGACGTGGCTCCTTACCATCGCCGTCGCAAACATTTGGGTGGTGGTATTTCCCTGGCTGAGCCGTTGGCTTACCAGTGAAAAGAACCGGAAATACCTTTCCATGCCCAACAAGGACCACTGGCTTTCGGACCCGGAGCTCCGGGCCTATGCGATGAGGGTTTTGGAGACCACCTTCCTGGTCACGATCATCCTTTCGGACGTCATCCTTATGATGGCGTTCAGATCGATTTACGGCTATTCCACAACACATGTTCCACACCCCATCCACTGGAGCCTTTTCGTGTTCCTGGGCGCGGCCGTCGTCTTCGCGTTAGTCTATCCACTGATGGCGCTGCGCAAGACCGCGGGACCGGCCTCAAGCCAGACGGGCGGCGCTTCCGGGGGGTGAGGAACCCCTCCGAGGTTGATTTTCCGTAATGGAAATTATGCCCGAAAATTAACCTGGGACAGGGTTCGGATCGCCTTTGTTCGGTGGCCATTCAGTCAGCGATACACATCTTTCCGATCACCCACCTTCACGACTACCACGACCAGCCGGGCATCTTCGATGGTATACAGGATCCGGAAGTTACCGGAGCGAATTCGATACTTCATATCGCCAGACAGCTTCTTGCAACCTGGTGGACGCGGGTCAGACTCCAACGCCTGGATGCGGCGCACAACAACCCTCCGAACTTTCCGGTTGCCGATGGAATCGATTTCCTTCAGCGCGGAGGGCTTGATGAAGACTTCATATCTTGCCACGGCGCCTCAGATCCTTGACAACGTCCTCGAACCGTAGGTTGGGTTCGTTGGCTCGCTCCTCGAATGCTGCAAGGTCCTCGGCATCCTCAGCGAGACTTGCCCGGACCGCGTCGTTGATGAGATCAGACAAAGACCTGTCGGTTTCGGCAGCCTTGAGTCGCAATGCCCGATGGACGTCCGAATCGAAATAGACCGTAGCCCGTCGTTGTTGAGTGGTACCCATAATCAGGACTATAGCGTTTTAACGCCAGAGCGTCAAGTGGCATCTGCGGAGGAATCCCTCCGAGGTTGATTTTCCGTAATGGAAAGCACGCCCGAAAATTAACCTGGGACAGGTTTCGGATCATCTGAAACCACGGGCCGGTCTCAGGGCACCACGACCAGGGTGCCGCGGTAGTTCCACTTCACGCGACCGGACGTGTCATCGATTTCGAGGACCAGCCGCACGTGGACCTGGTTGTTGCGGGCGTACATCGAGCAAGGCAGGTCCTCGGGCACCGGGATGTCCCTCTCCAACACGGCCTCGCCTACTACATCCATGCCGTCCACGCCGGAAAAGGGCACCTCTTCCTTGCGTACGACCTCCTCGGTCCTTTTGTAGTGACGGGTCAACCTGTCCCTGCTGAACCACGAGTAGGTGTAGCCCTCGACCACCTCGAAGCGCGCCCTGGCGCCACGCAGCGTGATTCGGGCCGGTGGCGTCAGGCGCGCCTTGCAATGCAGCACGCCCCCTCGTGAAACCGGAGCGGGGCCAATGTCGAGGTCCACCCGACCCAGCGCGGCGGAAGTGGTATGCAGGCGCCATCTGCTGAACAGCATCAAGGCGGCGCCCACCGCGAACGCTGCCGCGAACAGCGCCAGGATGCCGTACCCGATCATGTAGGGCACCCGCTCGTCCGGGCCCCTAGTCGCGAACATCTCGGTCATGGCCAGGAAGGTCCCGTACGCCCCTCCCCCAACGAAGCCAAGGAAAAACAGGGTCGAGGCCCAGTCGAGACCGGCCGGGCCGGCCATGTCCGGCGGCGCACCGGGCTCTTCCGGCACCTTGCCGTCGGGCAGCATGTATTCGTAGGGTCGGCCATTATCGGCAACCAGCTCGAAGCCAACGGCCGCCTGCGGATCCTTTCCCACGATGAACCTGGGCGGTTGCTTGGCCGTTGCCGCGACCGCCCATCCGACCGTGAACATCTTGCCTGCGTACGTAAGCGGCTGCGACGGCGCCTCGATGGAGAATCGGAACGTGCGCACCTCGCCGGCTGCGACCTCGAAGCCCTCCTCCAGCACCACGGACCCGGCAACGCCTTCGTCGTCCTCGTTGTCCCCGGCAACCGCCGCCCAGACGCATTCCAGCACGAGGCTTTCGCACTTGAGGTCCTTCGTCGGCGCGAGGACCACCTCCCCGGTAATCTCCTCGCCGGCCTTGAAGGACCTTTCCTCGTGGTCCAGGGACACGCGTACCGGATCGGAATGCATCGTCATCACGTTTCCATGCCGTATTCGGAGTATTGCGCCGGCCTCTACAGGTGTCAATCGATCGCTGCTCGGACCTTCCCCCGAAGAATCAGAAGGCGAAAAGCAAGAGAGGGATCTCGACGCACCGAGGTTGATTTTTGAGTCGGTAGTCGGGTGCAGAAATCAACCTGGGACAGGGTTTCCTGAACAGGGTTTTCTGGGGGACACAGCGATCTATGCGGTAGACATTGGGTCTTTGGCTCGGTGATCGAGTGTACCGGGCCGTAGCCGACGCCGGTCCATCCGATCCAGGGATTGGCCTATCCTTCCATTTCTTCCGGGTTGGTCCCGGGGATGGGGTTGGTGTTCGCGCCGCCCTGACGCGTGCCCTCGACCTTGTTCTGGCCACTGCATGAATATCCGGGCTCGGAGTAGGTCCAGGACGACGTGCCAGTGAATTTCGCACCGTTGTCCGTCACTGTGAGCGACATCGAAACGTTGATGGTGGCTTCGCCGGACTTGATCGTTCCGTCCCAGCTGATGACATCCCCGTTCATTGTGCCGGTGAAAGTCTGCGAAGTCGTGGACGGCGCCACTGTCAATTTGTTGCCGGATTGGGTTACCGTAACAGTATAGGAACTAGAGTCGCAACTCGTGCAGTTGCACTGCAGGATGCTCTCGGAGACATCCCAAACCCCGTTCACGTTGAACGCGGCCGGTGTCGTGCTGTCCGATCCGC
Organism: Deltaproteobacteria bacterium; assembly: GCA_013151875.1. Classification (GTDB taxonomy): domain Bacteria; phylum Myxococcota_A; class UBA9042; order DTJE01; family DTJE01; genus JADDHL01. The sequence continues at coordinate 528 of JAADHL010000372.1, read as the reverse complement.
ACCCGGCCAATGCGAGCATGGCCGTCGCCGTCACAAAGAAAAACCGTCCGTACGTTTTCATTTGTTTACCTCCATTGAACAAACCAGTGGAAAAAGGCTGTCATGGTCCGATGATCAAGTCAAGATCACCGACGTGACCCAAATCCACCGCCTTCATCGCGATTCGACGACGGCTACGGCACTTTGGCGGCGTTGGCTTCACCAATTTGGTGCTCGACGTACATCCACTGGAATGGAAAACGCCCGAGAATTAACCTGGGACGGGGCTCGCTGTGGTTTGAGGACCCACAGACACCATGACATACGGGAGTCCGTCGGTTATCCTGTCCTCCGCAGCCATCCACGTGGTAGAGACAGTCATGCTGGGCAAGGACATGGTGTTGGTGGCAGGGGCCACGGGCTACCTCGGGAAACACGTCGTGCGCGCTCTGCACGAGGCCGGTTTTCCGGTGCGGGCGTTGGCGCGGAAGGCGGAGCGGCTGGGCGATGTCCGGGAACTTTGTGACGAGGTGGTGGTGGCGCAGGCCA
>JAADHL010000140.1 GCA_013151875.1 Deltaproteobacteria bacterium | reverse complement strand
GATCGGGCCCCGACCTCGGCCGTCTCGTACACCGGCACCCCTCCCGCGCGCAGCTTGTCGATCAGGTCGTAGTGCTTTTCATAGGTCTCGACCACCATGACCACCGGCTTGTCGGAACTGGCCACGGCCTCGCTGATCTTTGCCGCGATCGCGTCCAGGTCCACGAACGGCGCGGTCACGAAAAAGACCAGGACCATGTCCGTCCCGTCTTCCCTCAAGAGGGTGTCCGTCGCGGCGAAATACTGGTCTGGACCGCCCGTGGCGACCACATCCACCGGGTTGCCGGTGCTGGCCTCGGGGTACTGAGTTTCCTTCAGGCGCGCCAGGCCCGCATCCGACCACTTCGCCAGGACAAGGCCGTTCGCGATGGACTCGTCCACCGCCTGGATCCCGGGGCCGCCCGTATTGGTGATTATCCCGATGCGATTCCCGGGGGGCGGGTCCTGGGTGGACAACGCGATGCCCGTATAGATCATCTCCATGGAGTCGTGGAACTCGACCACACCGGCCTTGCGGTACATTGCGGTGGCCATGGCGGCCTGGTCCACCAGTGCGCCGGTGTGTGACGAAACTGCAACCGCGCCCTCACGGGTCCTGCCCGCCTTGATCGCCAGGATGGGCTTGTTGGGAGTGATCTCCGACGCTACCCGCAGGAATGCCGCCGGGTCCTTGAAGCTTTCGGTCTGCATCATGATGGCCCGGGTGCCCTCGTCCTTGCCGTAGTATTCGAGGATCTCGGGCATGGTCAGGTCGCACTCGTTGCCGTAGCTGCAATACATGCGGTGGCCGAGGCCCGCGTTGTGCAGGTGCAGTTTCAGGATCTCGCCCATGCCGCCGCCCTGCGCGATGATCGAGATGTTGCCCGGCTTCATGGGCACGAAGGTGAAGTTGGCGTAGACCGACACTTCCGGGTCCGCGTTCTGGATCCCCTGCGAGTTGGGCCCGAAGATGCGCATGCCGTACTTGTGGGCCAGTTCCACCATTTCGCGCTCGCGGCGGATGCCCTCCTCGCCCACTTCCTTGAAGCCCGCGCTGTGCACGATGCAGAACTTGACGCCCTTTTCGCCGCATTCACGGATGACGTTCGGTATCAGCGTGGCCTTCACCGAGATGTTCACCAGGTCGATCTCGTCCGGCACGTCCAGCACCGATTTGAAGCACTTGAAGCTACGGATGGATCGGGACTTGGGATTGATGGGGAAGACGGGTCCCTTGAAACCATATGCCGCCAGGTTTCGGATCACGATGTTGCCGATGGAATACGGGTTGTTCGATGCGCCGATGACAGCCACCGAGCGGGGCCTGAAGAGTCCGTCAAGCATGGGGTCCTCCTTCCTTTCCTGTTTTCGACTCGTCTTTGAACTGCCTTTTCGCGACCAGGGCCGCGCCGAGCGCCCCGATCAACTGCGGGTTAGGCGGGACGCGCACGGGCCGTCCCAGCTTTTTCGACAGGATGTCGGCCACCACGGGATTGTGGGCCACCACGCCCCCGGTCAAGGCAACCGCGCCGTTCAATGGGTCCATTTCGATCACACGCGTGATCACGGAAACGAACGCACCGCGTACGATGGAGGCCACGGGCGCTCCCTTGCGCAGGTGGGCCAGAATCTCGGTCTTTGCGAACACGGTGCAGAAACTGGAGAGCCGTACAGCGTCGTCGGTGGACGCAGCGAGGCCGTTCATTTCACCGAGGTCCACGCCCAGCCTCAGAGCTATTTCCTCGATGAACGCGCCGGTGCCGGCCGCGCACTTCCTGTTCATCATGAAGTCCAGGCGTCGTCCGTCCACGCCCAGGTGGATCACCTTGTTGTCCTGGCCTCCTATGTCCACCAGGGACAGGGCGCCCGTGATGTGATGATGACACCCGACCCCGTGACAGTGGATCTCGGTCATGGAAGCATCCGCGAAAGGCACGTTGGCTCGACCGTATCCGGTTGAAACTGTCCTGGCCATGTCGCCGACACCCAGACCCGCCTTTGCCAGGGCCCGGTCCAGACACTGCCCGGCCGTGTTCGCGTAGTCCACGCCGGACGGCATGACCGCCCCGGCGATGGTTTTACCGCCGGCATCGATGATCACTACTTTGGTGGCGCTGGCGCCTATGTCCACGCCGCAAAAGAATCCATTGCTTTCCGGCTTTGCAGTCATCAGGCCTGCTCGGTTATCTGCTCGATGAGGGCCTCGAACTGGGTCCTTGTCTGTTCTTCAGAATACAGGCGCAGGTCGTTCAGATCGCCCTGGAACATGACATAGGGTATGCCCAGACGGTCGGCGAGTCGCTTTGGAAGGCCGTACCGGTTGTTGGCGTTGTTGGGACAGGTCTTGGAGTCATGATAGACAATGCCGCTGATCCCGTAGTCGCGGACCATGTCCTCAATGTACCTTTCTTTGAAAGGCTCGTTGCGCACGATGAACAGTTCGGTGTAGGCCCGCGCCATGCCCTCGAACGGGTCGTCGCAACCCAGGTCCTCGAAGATCCAGCTGTTGCAGTAGGTCGATGCCACCACGCACGCGCGCCTCTCGCCAAAAAACTCGGCGTTTTCGCGCAGCTTGCCCCACACGGGCATGCCATCCCAGTAAAAGCGCAGGGCCTCGTCGTCCACGGCCCCGACGCCTTCAGCCACGCGTTGTTCCAGTTCGGCCATAAGGGTTTCGTAATAGGCGACGGCACGGTCGTCGCCGCGCAGGACCACCGCGGGTCCCATGTGGATCGTACCGTCGAAAAACGTGATTGGCGATGGGACATTCTCGGCTATGCGCAGGACCTTTTTCCAGGCCAGCGTGCATTGATACGAGGACCGGACCACCTCTTTCAGGCGATCCGGGTCGAAGCGGGTCCCGGTCACCTCTTCCAGGGTCGGCACCAGGGCCTTGTGCTGGGCGACAAGGCCGTCCAGGTGGGCCCGGGTGATCTCGCCCACGTTGCGCATGGTGTCTATGCCGCAAAGCGGCACGTCGAATTCGCGCTGGTAGAACGAGAACCAGTCCTGCACGTCGCGGCATTGGTTCGTGTTGTACACGAGGATGTCGGGCTTTGGCACCGTTTCCATGCCGAAGGCGCGCGTCAGGGGCGTCTTGCGGTTCAGGTACGAACCCACGTCGCTCGTCAGATAGCTGCAGATGTCGGGCGAATAGCCCACGGCGTTCGCGGCCGGGATCAGGTCCGCGGCCATGCGCGAGGAACCCAGCAGCGCCCCGTGGTTTTCCGGAAAATAGACCCTGAAACCGAAGGCCCTCAGCAGCTCGGCCGGACCCACGCTGGTGCACCATGCCACCTTTTCTTCGCCGGTCTGCGCGGCAACTTCCAGTTCCTTGAAGTACTCGGCCATCAGGGCGCGCATCGGTCCAGTGGAGTGGATTTTCTTGATGATGGACTTCTTTGCCGTGGGTTTGCTTTCTTCGCTCATCGTCTGCTCCCCTTGTCAGGACTCCCAATTGGGGCGGCGCTTTTCCATAAAAGCCGCGATCCCCTCGTTGGCGTCATGGGTCTTCATCAGTTCGTCGAGATACAGGCGTTCTATAGGCCCGATGTTCTCGTCCCAGAGTTTGCGCAGAGAGGTCTTGGCCGCGCGGTTGGCCAGCCTCAGCGACGATGCGGATCGCGGCAGGAGGTTCTTTTCGACGAACTCCATGACGGCGTCGTCCGCCCCTTTGTCCCCCAGCACCCGGCTGACCAGGCCCAGAGCGTGCAGCCTGTCGGCGTCG
>JAADHL010000107.1 GCA_013151875.1 Deltaproteobacteria bacterium | reverse complement strand
GAAACATCGATCAGCCGCAGGATCATGTTTGCCGAGCCGTACTTCAACCTGTTCGGCAACCTGAGGATCCCCGGTTCCAGCACCCTGTTCAAAAACTACGGCTCATCTCAGAAGCGGGTGTGGCCGCAGTCGGACGTGGGTGTGTCGCTGGGCGTCGAGTTCTTTCCATGGGACGTCCCGCGCGCGGACGGCAAGAAGGCCAGGTATTTCTCGCTGGACGTGGGCGTGTCGGCCATGTACACGTTCCGCGGCAGAGGATACACGGACCTGTTCGATGCCCTGGGCGGATCGGCGTGCACCAACGACCCAAAATGCACCGGCGCGGCCAACAAGGGCCTCACCCAGTACGACCGGACCTTGAACAACGACCCAAACCCTGGAATCAAGTACATGGACGGGGTCACGGACGTGGGTTCATTCGGCACCTATTCGGCCTGGGTCGGCTTCACCCTGCAACCCATCGAGTACTTCCAGCTGGCCTTCAGATTCACATACAGTTACGAGACGGCCCACTACCTGACCTATTCCGACGTGGGTCAGGACCTGGATGGAAAAAACAACGTCGAGTTCAAGAATTCCTTTGGCGACAACGAGTACAACCCCGTCTACAACAGCGTCGTGGATGATCCGGGACGGCGTTTCAGGTCGGAAGGGGCCAATATCCTGGGCGTCATGCTGATGCTGGTCGCGCGTTATTAGTTCTTAGTTCTTGTGACGATGGGTCCCGACTGTTCCGAGCCCCGGAATCAATGATCAACCGTCGATCTTGCGTTTCAGTTCGGCGCGGACGAACGCCGGCACCAGCTCATCCACCGACCCTCCCAGCCTGGCCACCTCCTTGACCAGCTGGGAGCTGATATAGAACTCGGTGGTGCCGGTCACCATGAATACCGTCTCCAGCATCGGATGAAGCTGGTGGTTCATGTGCGCCATCTGGAATTCGTATTCGAAATCGGACACGGCGCGCAACCCCCGGATCACGATGGTCGCTTCCCGGCGCCTGGCATAGTCAACGAGCAATCCCTCGAAGGAATCCACCTCGACACCAGGAACCGAGCCGACGCATGCCTTCAGCATCTCCATGCGTTCGCCGACGTCGAACATGCCCGTCTTTTGAGAATTGGTCGCCACCGCGACAACCACCCCATCAAAGATCCGGGCCGCCCTCTCGATGATGTTGACGTGACCGTTTGTGACAGGGTCGAAAGAACCGGGATAGATGGCCTTGCTCAATTGCTCACCTCAGAGTCAGTGGCCCTTACATACCACGAAATACGGGTCTCGCCATAACGGCGGCCGCGATCCAGTATCAGGTCGCCGTAGACCGGGGACAGGTCGATCCTCTTGGCATGCTCGACCAGGACGAATCCTCCCGGCGCCGTCACCCCCGACAGGGACAGGGCCAGCAGGGTTTCCTGGTACAGCATGGATTCGTAGGGGGGATCCACGAACACCAGGTCGAACGTGGCGCCCCGCTTTTTCAGAAGCCTGATCGCATTGAGGGCAGGCATGGACAGCACGTCGCCACGTTTGAGGGAAATACCGAAGCGTCGGGCGTTTTCACGAATGGCCTTGATGGACCTGACGCTCGAATCGCACCATATGACTTCCGCCGCCCCCCTTGATAGGGCCTCGAATCCCAGAGCGCCGCTCCCCCCGAACAGGTCGAGCACCCTGGCGCCCTCCACCCTGGGACCCAGCGAGTCGAAGATTGCTCCCGCACGATCTCCAGCGAGGGTCTGACCCCGCGTCCCTTCGGGGCTACCAGTCTTCTTCCCTTGAAATCGCCGGATACGATGCGCATAGCGTCAGCCGCGAACCAGGGCTTCGTAGCGGGCAAGGATGGGCAGTTCTCCCGCCCTCTTACGGATGTCCTCCAGGAGTTCCTCGGCATCTTCCTTGAGTCCCACGTCTATCAGGAACTCCAGGTTCTGGATGTCGTCCTGGAAATCAGGGGGGACCAGAGTCAGGTCCACTCCCAGGGGCGTCGGAGTCGGCGTATCGTATTCACCTGTCTTTTTGAGGTGCTCCATGACCGCGGAGACCTGTTCCTCCCCGTCCTCCCCGATAAGGGTCGGAGCCACTATCGTCTTGTCTTCCTCGCCTTCCAGCGGGATGGGAATCGACGGCTCCGAATCGGCGGGGGAAGATGAATCCGTCTGAGGCAATTGCACCTCCGGGCTGGTATCCTCCTCGATTGCGTCGATTTCGATCTCGTCAATGTCCATTTCCAGGTCGTCGTCGACCTGGATCTCTTCCCGCACGGAGGCCGGGCTCGATTCGAATTCAAGTTCGACGCCGCTCTCGACCTCCTCGGGAGGCATGAACTGCAACGCGGCCTGGGCCGACTTGTCCCCGGGAGACAGGTTGAGTATCCGTTTGAAGACCTCGTCCCGTTCACGTATCAGGCCCGTCCTGTCGTACACATGGGCAAGTGACTTGAGCACCGCGACCGCCTTCTGCGGCTGTCCGGAAAACTCGAAGACCTGGCCCAGCAGGTCCAGCACCTCGGGGTCGTTGGGCCGATCCTTGAAACAGACCTGCAACCGGGTCAGGGCCTTGAGGGCGTCCTGGCGGCCCGCGTAGTAGGCGGCGAGTTCTCGATTAACGTCGAAGTCGTCCGGCTGGTGGTACAGGAGCCGCTCGGAAACCTCAACGTATTCATCCATCATTCCCGCGGCCTTCAGGATATCGGCGGCGGACCGGAATTCGTGGACCGCCTCCTCGATCATCCCCTCCCGCGAAAAATCCTCGGCCAGGGCCACCCTCAGCCGGGCATTGTCCGGGTCCAGTTCCAGCATCTTCTGGGCCGTCTTCAGCCGGTCAAGGGCAAGCCCCTGCTCGTCCTGAAGCGTGATCGCCTCCCGGTACTGACCGATTGCGTCGTTCACGAGCCCGATCTGCTGATACAGGTTTGCCAGAGACAGGTGGATGTCCACGTCATTCGGCTTCAGCTTCAGCACCTGCTTGAACACCGCCACGGCCTTCAGCAGGAACCCCTGGGAGGCATAGAACTCCGCGACATCTTCAAAGGCAGCCGTGGCCCGGTCCTTTTCCCCCATGCGGAAAAGGAGGTCGGCCACCTTCAATTTCGTCCTGATGTCGGAGGGGTCTTCCCTGAGCACCTTGTCATATTCGCGTATTGCGCGCTTCAGATCGCCTTTCGACAGGTACTTGTGTGCCGCCGCTATGACCTTGGCTCGATTGACCTTGCCCAAGGCATCACTCCCATCCGGGTCCACCGCCCGTATCACGTCTCGACTACGGATCCAGGCTCCGGTTGCAGCTTGTTCTATCGCCGACAATGGTTTAAAAGTCAAGGACGGCGCCGGTCAGCCGCCGGTCCCGGGTCCGGGGCGCACGTTCATACGCCGTGAAGGCCGGGCATACTTTTTCACTGTCCCTGGGAGGTGAACCGGAATGCGTTTTCTAGACGCCTGCGCGGGTCGTCCAGTCGATACAACGCCCATCTGGGTCATGCGACAGGCCGGGCGCTACCTGCCGGAATACATGGACCTGAGGTCGCGCTCTTCCTTTGTCGAGATGTGCCGCACCCCATCCCTCGCCGCCGAGGCGACTCTGCAACCCATCCGCCGTTTCGACCTGGACGCGGCCATCATCTTTTCGGACATCCTGGTGCCGGTGGAGGCAATGGGGGTCCCGGTCGAATTCATTCCCGAGCCCAGACTGCCTCATCCGGTCAGGACCCGCGAGGACGTGGCTGCGCTTCGTACGCTGGACCCCCTCGAGGACACCGGTTTCGTCATGGAGGCGCTTGGGTCAGTCAGGTCGTCGCTGGAACCGTCCCGCGCGTTGATCGGCTTTGCGGGCGCGCCCTATACGGTCGCCACGTACATGGTGGAGGGCGGCGGTTCGAAAAGTTACCTGGAAACCCGAACAATGATGATGCAAAATACGGTCGCCTTCACGGACCTGCTGCAACGTATAGCCGACGCCATGGCGGTCTATCTCGAGGCGCAGATCGACGCCGGCGCGGACGCCGTGCAGCTCTTTGACTCGTGGGCCGGTTCCCTGTCGCCGTCCGAGTTCCGGCGATTCGCCCTCGATCCGGCGCGTTCGGTCATTGAGCGCGTCAAGGAAAAGGGCGTGCCGGTTATCTATTTCGTGAACGGCGTGGCAGGCGTGCTGGAGGACATCCCATCGAGCGGCGCCGACGTCATCGGCATCGACTACCGGATCGACCTCGACCGGGCGATCGACAGGCTCGGTCCCAACGCCGTGGTGCAGGGGAACCTCGACCCCACCCTCATGCTTGGTCCCGCGGATCGCATAAGGACCGTTGCCTCGGACATCGTCCGTGCCGGGATGAAGGCCAAGGGCCATGTATTCAACCTGGGTCACGGCATCCTGCGCACCACGCCCATCGAAAACATGGAGGCCCTGGTTGACGAGGTCCATCGCGCCGGC